>JACCRK010000138.1 GCA_013813565.1 Herpetosiphonaceae bacterium | reverse complement strand
GGCTCAGCCAGCTCAACCTCTCAGCTATCGCAACATCAGCGGTATCCAGATCACTGGATCCAGCGGCCCTGTGGTCGCCGTTGGCGTGGTGCTGGTCGGCGTGACCGCTGTTGGTGTGATTGGTGTTGGCGTAATTGGGGTCGCGGTTGGGATAATGGCTGGCGCGATAATCGGCCCCCAGACCTCAATCGCCGAGATCTTACCCTGATCAACACTGGCTGGCAGGGTGGCGTCCAGCCTAATATTTAAGGCCCCATCGGTGACGGTGATGCTGAGTGTTTCGGTGATGGCGCGGGCGCTGGCCCCAGCACGGGCAATAATGTCATAGTTGGGCAGCACCGTGGTGCCCTCCATCTTGACATCAAAGACCCGCTTGCCCGGCGCTCCAGGCGGATTTTGATTGACTCCCCAGTAGATCTCGGCAAAGTGCAGCCGCACCTGATACTGGCCGGAGCTGCTGACTGGGATGGTGTAGGTGAGTGGATTGGTGCTCGAGCCACCTGAGCGTTCGGAACAGTACAGAATATCAGCGGTGGTATTTTGGATGTTGGGACAGGTGAAGCTGCTTAAAATATAGGTTGACCCACCGGCTGAATAGGGGTGATCCGCCACTGAGTCGGCGCTCCAGTTTGCGCCGTTGGTGGTGACAGCGGCGGCCCCGGCGTTAATCCGGGCCACGATATCGGTATGTTCGATCGTGAAGTAATCGAAGACGAACGAGACTGTCGCGCTGCTGCCACTGTTGGTGGTGACAATGCCGGCCGGCAGTCCATTGGCCAGGAATGGCACATTCGTGAGCGTGCCAATCAGCTGCCAGTCCGGATTGGGGGCGCTATCGTCCCGGTAGTAGGCGCTGATCGCCCCGGTGGCCGGCGTGCCAATCAGACGCAGATCGAGGTTCTGGATACTGTTGAATGTCAGGCTAGGATTATTGCTGGTCGGATTGGCCGCGAATATCCCATTAGTTTCTCTGGCAAACTGGAGGCCAGTTCCACCAGTGCCATTGCCATTGCGATTGGCCGTTGCCACCAGCCGGATGTAGTTATCCTGATCGGTGCCAATAAACAGCCCGGCGGCCTGATTGCCAGACGGGGTCATACCGAGGAAAGCCTCGGTCAGGCGGGTCTCAATGCGGAATGGGCGGCGGGCATCAAAACCGATCTGCAGCGCATTCGACTGCGTATTCAGGTTGCCGACGTGGCTGCCGCTGGTGGTGATGATGTTCATGTAGCCGCCGGCGGCGCCAACCGCAATGTTGGAAGGGATGGTGCGGGTCGGCGCATTGGTGATCTGAACGCCGGTGAACCCGGTGTTGCCGACCCGGCCCAGCGGCGCATCGCCGGGATTCCAGCTGAACGCCACCGGCATCTGGGTGGTCAGGCCGTTGGCGGCGTCGAAATAGAGCTGATCGCTGATATCGAGAATGCCATCATTATCATCGTCCGGGTCGTTGAGGTCCGAAAGCATGAATATGTTGCCTGGCCCTGCCTCAAGCGCACCATCAAAATCGGCGGGGGAGCTGGCCTGGCTGCACATATCGGTGCCGTTATCGTCCTCATCTTTGTTAGTGTAGCCATCCTGATCGGTATCAACTGTATAGGTTGATACACCAGGCGGCGGGCAGTTGGCCACGATCGCTGGCTTTAAAATCGTAATCGCATCGCCGCCGAACTCAGCGACAAAAATGCTGCCGGCGCTATCAACGATCACATCCAGCGGCTGGTTGAAGTAGGCCAGCCGGGCGATCGAATTAAACGAGCCATCCGGGTTGAGGGCGATGCTGTTGACACTTTCGCCCTCCGGGTGGGCGCCGCTGGTGGTGCCGCCATAGGTCGCGACGATCAGGTTGTTCTGGAGCGCGCCATCGAAGGCATTGGAGATATACTCGGTGATGCCATTGGTGGAGGGGCGGAAGTCAAAGAGATAGGCTGGCGGGGCGTAGTTTGGTGGCGGGGGCAGCCCCTGGAGATCGCCGCTGTTCAGGGTGCACTCGCCGCGGGCCGGGTTCGGGTGGCCGCCATAGGAGTTGGCGGTGACAATGCGTAGCTGGTCGGCAAGGTAGGGCGGGCGAACCTCAACCCCGCCGGGGCACTGGGTCGAGGATGGTGGCGTATCGCCATAGCCATCGTTGCCGCCGTTGACGTTGGCATACAGCCGACCGCTGGAGTTCCAGATCAGATCGTAGACATTGCGATAGCCGGTCGCGTAGATCTCAAACTTGCCGGCGTAGGGCAGCATATCGCTGGCATTGTTGACATTGGTCACGTTCAGCCCGGTTGGGAACGTTGGATCTTTGACCTTGGCCCGCAGAATTGATGCGGTCAGGTAGCGCTCTGGCAGGTTGCTGAAGTGCGAGCTTGGGGCGCCGTTGTTGGTGTTGCTGGCCTGGGCAATGTAGAGCCAGCCATCAGGTCCCCAGACGATGCTGTTGGTGGCGTGGTTTTCCCGTGAGCGCGGCAGCCCGATAATCACATCAGTCGCGGAGGCATAGTTAGGGCCGCTCAGGCGCGAGATCGTGCCCGAGTGGGTATCAATTAACCCGGCGGTAGCGTTGTTGTTAAATCCATAGCGGATATCGCTGTGGCTGACATATAAAATCGGATTGGCGGCGGTGGAGGCCGGGTCAAAGACGAGGCCAATCAGCTGGCGGCCGACAACATTGGGCGCCGGAGAGCCGTCATCGTTTTTGGTGGGATAGGTGTAGATTGTTTCGATCACCTGAACCGCAGTTACTTCGTAGGTGCTGTAGTTGACGGTCAGCGCGAAAATCCGCCCATCGAACTGGCCAACATATAAGCGCCCATCCGGCCCAAATGTGAGCCCGGTGGGCTGATTTAGCAGGCTGGAGCCGTTGATGGGGGTGCTGGTGTTGAACAATGTTTTGCGCACAAAATTCACCCCGCTGATGCTCGACCCTTCGAGCTGCGGGGGTTCAACCGTCAGGCTGTTCTGGCTGGCTGACCCAGTGTTCGCCGTACTTACTGGCGTGGCCTGGGGCCGGTGACCTGCGACAAGACTACTGGCACTTAATAACAGCAAAATGATAACTAAAAATCGTGAATGAAATTGGTGGCTACTTCGTGCCATACATGGTGTCCTTTCAAAGGATAGCAACGTTTGAAGTGGTAAAAAATGTATTAAAACAGACCAAAGCGTTACGCTCTTGCATGGATGGAATGGGATTGTATAACTATACCAAAAAACAGTAAAATTTACACCATGTTTCTAATGTTTTATAGGGTTAAAGTACTATTTAGTCAATAGTCAATAGGTCCTATCATTTAGTTTTTAAGCTTTTTATAAGCAATTTCCACATAGTGTTAGAATAAACAGTATGCAAACTTCAACTGAAACGTCGGTCTATCCCGACCTCAAACATCTGTATGTTCACATTCCCTTTTGCCAAACCCGCTGTGCCTACTGCGACTTCAACACGTTTGCCAATCGGGAAGACTTTATGACGCGCTATGTGGCGGCGCTGTGCACCCATCTGGAACGGATCGCCACCAGCCAGACACCGCCCAGCCCGGACTGGCCGAGCACGGCTGCCGATCTCCAGCCCACCGTCCGATTTAGCGCCGCCGATGTGGCCGCTCCACTCCGGCGGGCGGATCTGCCGCGCACTGTTTTTCTCGGTGGTGGCACGCCAACCGCCTTGCCGATCGCGCTGCTGGACCAAGTTATGCAGCGCATCAGCACCCTGCTGCCGCTCGACGAGGCCGAGGTTACCAGCGAGGCCAACCCTGGGACCGTGCTTGGCGACGAGTATTTGCGGGCGATGCGCGGGATGGGCATCAACCGCATCAGCATGGGCGTGCAAAGCCTCGACGATCCAACGCTGCGGGTGCTGGGGCGAATCCATACGGCCGCAGAGGCGCGCAGCTCCTATGAGACAGCGCGGCGGGTGGGCTTTGATAATATCAATCTGGATTTTATTTTCGGGCTACCTGGCCAAGACATAGGCCAGTGGGAGGCTGCGCTGCGCGAGCTGGTGCGCTGGGATGTCGATCATCTGGCCCTGTACTCGCTGATTATCGAGCCGGGCACACCGCTGGCGGGCCAGGTTGCCGCCGGGCGGGTGGTTGTCCCAACCGATGATGCGACCGCCGATATGTACGAGCGGGCGATCGACATTCTGGGCAGCGCCGGCTACATTCAGTATGAGATCTCCAACTGGGCGCGCCCCGGCAACCCGGCCCTCGCTCCGGCGCAGGCGCTGCCGGCCTATGCCTCGCGCCACAACGTCGCCTACTGGCTGAACGCCGACTACCTTGGCGTTGGGGCGGGTGCCCACAGCCACAGCCGGCGGCTGCGCTGGGCCGACGAGCGGGTGTTAGAAACGTTCGCCCGGCGCGTGGGGCGGGGCGAGGCGCCGATTGCCGAAACCACGCCGCTGGTCCAGTCCGATGTCGAGGGCGAAACCATGATGATGGGCCTGCGGCTATCAACTGGCGTTGGCTATCGCCACTTTCAGGAGCGCTGCGGCCGCTCGCTGGAGGAGGCCTTCGCAGCCGAGCTGGCCGAGCTGGTCGCCCAGGAGCTGCTGGTGCGCGATGCCCACGGCGTTCGGCTCACCGAGCGCGGGCGGATGCTGGGCAACAATGTGTTTGCCCGCTTCCTGGCCTGAGATTCGGTCAGCCCGTTTACCCCTCACCCCGTCTGCTTCGCAACGGTCCCGCCAGCTGAGCTGGTCGAAGCCTAGGTTTTCGCTTCGACCGGCTCAGCCAGCGGAGCGCATGCGCGGCACCGAATAGTGGCTCGGTGTCGCGCATGTAGGTTTTAGTTGACCCTGATCAGGGTTGGGTCGTAGCGGTCGTAGGGATAGTCCACGCCCTCGTGGGCGATGCCAACGTAGAACGTCATACGGTCTTCGATCTCCAGCACCTGCACCCGGCCAACAACCGTCGCGATCTCGCCGGGCCGCAGCACATCGAACTCGAAAGGTCGCTGCCACTCGGCGGGCGGGCGTGGCGAGAGCGCCCAGCGGAAGGGATAGCGCGATCCGGCCCCGCCGTTGCCCTCCCAGTCCAGGCCAACCCGCCACAGCCCTCCGCCCTTATTGGCATACTTGCCATCCTCCAGGGTGGCGTAGGTCTGGCGGGAGGTGTAGGTAAAGCCAGATGGCGGACCGTGGGTGCGCAGCGGGATTGTGCCGATATTTTCAACGGTGAATGTCACCGTGATCAGCCCGCCGCGCTCGATTTTTTCCGGGCCGATCTCAGCAGCGACCAGCCGCAGCTGGCCAATCCCGGAGCTGGCGAGGGTGATCGTGTCGCGCTTGACGACACGGTTGCCGCGGCCATCCTCGGCGGTGAAGACATACTGGTAGTCGCCGGCTGGCAGCACCCCGCCAACCACCGGGCGCCCGCTCCACTGCTCGCGCTGCTCACCTGGCCCGCGCTCGGCCCGCGTGATGAACGGGTAGCGGGTGCCACGCCCTGGCTCGATGATCTCGATCGAGATTGTGCTGGTGATCGGCAGCCGATAGGAGAACTTGACCTCATCATCAATCGCATCTTCATCGGGCGAAAATGGGTTGGGAGTCAGCTTCAGATCGTACACATCGAACGCCGTGGTAGGTGAGTTGGCGATCGTCAGGGCGCGGCGCTGCTCGGTGCCGGCGCCACCGGGTGGGGTTACCTGAACCACAACGGTGTAGACGCCGTCAGGCAGCAGCCTGCGGGTGTCGGCGTCGATGGCGGCGCTGCCGTCGAAGGTAAGCTGATAGGGATCGCTGGAGGCCGCGCGCTCAACCGCATCGCGCAGGACGTAGCGCGTGCCGGCGGCGTCCTCCAGCCACACCGAGACGGTGGCCGGGGCGTTGAGCTGATAGGCCAGCGTCGTTGCGCGGGCGGTGGCAAAATCAAGGGTCGGGCTGCTGAGGGTGACATCAGCCAGCGCGGCGTCAGCGCCACAGCCCGCCAGCAGCAGTAAACATCCAAAAACCAGACCAAAACAACGCTTCACTGAATCTCCTTGGGGCTAAGAGTAGCTACTGCTGGGCGGGCACACTCACGTTTTCGGTGTCGCTCAGGCCGTAGCGGCGGGCAAAGATACCCAGCGCAATGCTGCCGATCAGCACCCCGAACCACAGCGTACAGAAGCGAATCACAAACGTCGCAGCGGTGGCCGCCGCAATGGGCAGACCCACCAGGGCGGTAATCAGCCCGGCGCTAGAAGCCTCCGAGACACCTAGTCCGCCGGGCAGGAACGAGACCAGGCCAAACAGGGTCGAGGCGGCAAAGATAAAGGTCGACTGTAGCAGCAGCAGGCCCGAAGGCGCCACGCCCAGGCCGCGCAGCACAAAATACATGGCCACGCACTCGCCGGCCCAGGAGATAAACGAGATCACTGTCGAGACCACCAGCAGGCGCCCGCTCAGCAGCTCGGCGCTGCTCTCATAGAAGGTGTGGGCCGGCCGGGCAAAGCGGCTGAGGCGCGGCTTCGTCTCCATCCATGTGATCAGGGCCAGCGCGATCCGGCGATTTTGTAGCACCGCTAGCGCCAGGACGCTCAGGATAACCAGGGCGACAAAAGCTGGGCGGGCGGCTGGATAGATCGCCAGGCCGGTGGCCATCAGCAGCAGCATCGCCAGGCCATCGGTCAGCCGCTCGGCCAGCACAATCGGGGCGGAGCGGCTGATCGGGGTGCCGTTCAGCCGCTTGAGCAGGCTCGACTTCAGCACCTCGCCGACCTTGCCCGGCGTGACCGCCATCACCATGCCGGCGGTAAACAGCAGGCCGCTCTGGCCGTGGCTGACATTGGTGCCCATATTCAGCTTGCGCAGATAGTAGTCCCACTTGAGCCAGCGCAGGACATAGTTCAGGATCGTGAAGCCCAGGATTGCCGGCAGCATCCGCCAGTCAAAGCGCTCAAGGCTGCTGCCAACCGCCTTGATATCGCTAAACAGCGATAGGGCGATAACGACGATCAGCCCAAGCGCCACGGAAATAATTATTTTTGAACGTAGTGTCTTCCCCGTATCCACGGTAACTCCTTGCTGTGTCGATGCACCTCGGCGGGCGCAAACGGGGATTATACCGCACCCTGCGATCGGCAACGCAGTCAAAACCGGGGTCCGTTAGCCGCTTGAGGGCGTTGGTCTCCCGGTTTTTGGTGCCACCTGGGCGGGTAGCGCTGGGGCGAATTGTTTGATCTGTGATTGCGCAGGCTGCTCAGGGCCAGGTTGTTCGCCACGGTACTGCTCCATGGCCCGGCGGAAGCGGCGGGCGGTTGGCTCAATGAACAGTCGATTCGCCTGGAAAACACCCAATTCCGACACGTGGACCATCGTATTTTCGGTCTCTAAGAAGCTTGATGCGCATGGGGAATCTTGTTTTAGACCCGACATGGTACCCCATAGCGGCGCATGTGCCCGACATCTACTTGAAATTATATAGACCAGTTGGTATAATAGACTCAAACTTGCTTCATCGTGGAGGAATCAAGATGCAGGCAGTCCAATTTCATAGCTATGGCTCACCCGACGTGCTGCGGATAGAAGAAGTTGAGCAGCCCCATCCCAAAGCGGATCAGGTGCTGATTCGCGTGCTGGCATCAAGCATCAACCCGGCTGATGTTGGAGGCCGCGAAGGAAGCATGCGGCTGATCCATGCCCGTCATCTGCCGCACATTCCTGGCTACGACGTTGTGGGCGAGGTTGCCTCCTGTGGGCCAGCGGTCACAGCGTTCGTGCCAGGCGAGCGTGTCTGGGCGATGGTCGGTCTGGGCGGTGGGGCGCAGGCCGAGTATGTCGCGGTACGCCAGAGCCAGGTGGCGCCAGCGCCACAGCAGCTTTCCGTCGAGGAAGCCGCAGCTGTCCCACTGGCGGGACTTACGGCGCTACAGGCGCTGCGCCGCAAAGGCCATGTGCAGGGCGGCGAACGAGTGCTGATCAATGGCGCGGCTGGTGGGGTCGGATCATTCGCGGTGCAAATCGCTAAACTTTTGCACTGTCACGTCACCGCCGTCTGCCGCACAGCCCAGATCGAGGCCGTGGGCAGCCTGGGGGCTGATGAGATCGTCGATTATACCCACGACGACGTTCTGGCCCACGGGAAGCTGTGGAATGTTGTGCTGGACACCGCCGGTAGCATGGATTTCCGCACCATCCGGCGTATGCTCACGCCGAACGGAATCATGGTGACCCCCGCTGGCAGACCACAGGATCTCATCCTGGGAGCCTTCAGCCGACTCCGCCAGGGTCCACGCTATGGATTTGTTATCACCAGGGCTAGCGGCCATGACCTTGCCCTTCTGGCGCGTCTGGCCGACCGCAGAGCACTGCGGCCCCTGGTTGACCAGGTCTTTGACATCTCCAGAATCCAGGAAGCCTACCGCTATTTTGAGCAGAGCCGCCGAATGGGCAAAATTGTCATCCGGGTTGCGCCTGGGTAAATTCGCAGTTTGCTGGAGTATAGGCGCTGCTTGGGTCGGTATTAGACAAGGAGACATTTTGTCACCAACCCCTCGCCTTGGCGGTGGGCTTGCACCTGACCCGCGGTCGGCGCATTGGCCCGTGGTGCTGGTTGGTCTCGGGAAACCAGCGGGCCTGTCTAGGCTGGGTGACACTGGCGGGTGGGTATCGCCAACAACCTTGATCCAGCACCGACCTCCACCGCATCCAC
>JACCRK010000133.1 GCA_013813565.1 Herpetosiphonaceae bacterium | reverse complement strand
CGTCAGTGGCTAGAGAAAGAAATTGAATGAAGAACTGGATCACCAACAAAAGCCTTAAGCTTGAGCTTGAAGCCTTCAAACGCAACCACCCTGATTCCAAGATTTTGATGACGGGGCCGACCAAAGTCATTCGGCTCCCTGCGGGTGCGGCGATTGTGCTGGAGCGCGGCGAAAACTGGGCTAAATCGGTGCGCGGCATTTTAATTATGACGCCTGACGAGCTCGTTTGCCAGACAATAGCCCGCTTTGCGGACAGCCATTCAGCGGCGAGCGGCATGGATTTTGCCGATTTCAACATCCCTATCCACACAATCCACGACGCCAAGCTGCTCTCCCTGACCCAGGGCGGAGTGCGCGGGTTTGTGCTAACCGTTCCGACCATCGATGGCCCAACCTATCAGTTTGGTCTGAACCAAGACGAGGGTTGGAGCACGCGGCTGCCATTTCCGGCCGAGTTCATTCAGACCACCATCGGCTGGTCGCAGTACAGCATCAAGGCGCGGATTAAGCTGGCGGTCTATGTGCTGATATTTATCGCCGTGCTGATTCTGCTCATCGTCGTCAGATAAACCGCAATCAACCCTGCGCCCGATGCTCTGAGCGGCCCAAGCCGGGATAATTGGCCCCTGACACCTGGGGGCGGCATAGGCGATCCAGCGTGCAAAGCCAGCGTGCCAGCGCCGGATTCTGGATGCAAGCTCCAGCGCCTCCACCAACCTGTACGGCGGGTCTCCGTATCCGCCGCGCTCCTCGCCCAGCCAGCCTCCGCATTTTGCCAGTGTCCAGCATCCGTGCTATACTAAACGACGGTGCGCCGCTAGCTGTGGCGCACTAGTTACGCACGCCTTCCGGTGGTCGCTCTCCTGCCGATATAGGGTCGGTTTAGCGCACCTGCAACCGAAGGCGGAGGAATATATTCAAGGAGCTAAACTCGTGACCGACACCACCACCACCAGGGTCGTATCGATGAAATCCCTGCTTGAGGCAGGGGTTCACTTCGGCCATCAGACCAAACGCTGGAACCCGAAGATGCGTCCCTACATCTTCACCGATCGCAACGGCATCCACATCATTGACCTGCAGCAGACCATCACTGGTTTGCAGAACTCGTACCGCTTTGTGGCGGACGCAGTGGCTGGCGGCGGCAAAATTATGTTTGTCGGCACCAAAAAGCAGGCCCAGGAAGCGATCGAGGAAGAGGCCAACCGCGCCGGGCAGTACTATGTCACCCAGCGCTGGATGGGCGGTCTGCTGACCAACTTCACGACGATCAAGCGCCGTCTGCAGCACCTGCACGAGCTTGAGGCCCGCCGCGAGCGGGGCGAGTTCAACCTCGTCACCAAGGCCGAAGCGCTGAAACTGAGCGACGAGATCAACAAGCTTAACCGCGCCTTCAGCGGCATCAAAACGATGGAGCGCCTGCCAGTGGCAATGTTTGTGATCGATCCCCACAAAGAGACCCTGGCGATCAGCGAGGCCCAGAAGCTGGGCATTCCGGTTGTGGCCATGGTCGATACAAACTGCGATCCTGATCCGATCAGCTATGTGATTCCCTCCAACGACGATGCCATTCGGGCGATTCGCCTGATGGCCGGCAAAATTGCTGACGCCGCGATTGAAGGCCAGAACCGCCGCCAGTCGCAGCACATCGAAGAGCGCGCGCTGGCTGAGCAGACCAAATTTACCGACGACCAATTTTAAGCACCAGTCAGGGGTCAGGGACCGGGGATCAGCGCTGTGCTTGCTACGGCCTGCTTCCTGGGACCTGGCCCCTCAGCATATAGCAAAGGAGAAAACACAGTGGCAGTCACAATGGATCAGGTAAAGGAATTGCGCGAGCGCACCGGGGCTGGGATTTTGGATTGCAAAAACATCCTCAACCAGACCAACGGCGACATAGACGAGGCGATCAAGGTTTTGCGTGAGAAGGGCCTGGCCTCAGCCGCCAAGAAAGCCGACCGCACCGCCACCGACGGCCGGATCGAAGTATACATCCACTCGGGCAACCGGATGGCCGCCCTGGTTGAGGTCAGCTGCGAGACCGACTTTGTGGCCAAGACCGACGATTTCAAGAAGCTGGCCTATGACCTGGCGATGCACATTGCTGCGGCGCGCCCAACCTATCTCAACCGCGAAGATGTGCCCGCCGCTGAGCTGGAGCGCGAGCGCGAGATTCTGCGCGAGCAGAACGCCGGCAGCAACAAGCCGGCCAACATCATCGAGAAAATCGTCGAGGGCCGCATCGAGAAGTTCTATGGCGAAGTTGTCCTGCTGGATCAAGAGTTCGTCAAAGATCCCTCGGTCAAGATCAAGGATATGATCAAGGAAGCGATTGCGAAACTCGGCGAGAATATCGTTGTGCGCCGCTTCACCCGCTACGAAATCGGCGGCTAGTTGAACATCAACCACCAACCGCCGCTGGGTGCGGCTGCCAACGGCAGATGCCGTTGGCAGCTCCCATCGGCGGTTTTGTGTGCATAGTCAAGGCAACGCCTTTAGACGTCTGGCTTCATACATCAAAAGGAGGTCAAGGATGCAACCACGCTATCGACGGATTATGCTGAAGCTAAGTGGCGAAGCGCTGGCCGGTGATGGAACCACCAATATCTCGTCCGATGTGCTCAACTATATCGCCAACGAGATTCGCGGCGCGGCCAGGCATGGTGTAGAAGTCGCCATCGTCCTCGGCGGCGGCAATATCTGGCGCGGCGGCCCGGCGATCAAGGCTGGTATGGAGCCACCACAGGCGCACTATATGGGCATGCTGGCGACCATTATCAATGCGCTGGCGCTGCAAGATGCGCTGGAGCGGAACGCTATGCATACCCGCGCCATGACCGCGATCAAAATGGATGAGGTGGCCGAGCCGTATATTCGGCGCCGGGCGCTGCGGCATATGGAAAAAGGCCGGGTGGTTATTCTGGCCGGCGGCACCGGCAACCCCTACTTCACCACCGACTCAGGCGCTGCGCTGCGGGCCGCCGAGCTAAACTCCGATGTCATCCTGATGGCCAAGAATCGCGTCGATGGGGTCTATAGCGCCGACCCACGGCTTGACCCAACCGCGACCCGCTTTGACCATATCACCTACCTCGATGCGCTTACCCGCGGCCTCACCATTATGGATAGCACCGCCCTGACATTTTGCATGGATAATAACCTACCAATCATTGTTTTCAGCCTTGACACACCTGGTAACCTGGAACGGATTGTGCTCGGTGAGCAGGTTGGGACCGTCATCAGCAAATCGAATGAACTGGCCGTTGCGACACCATCGTAGCGCCATACACAAAGGAGTCTGTGATGATTAAGGATGTTTTGCGCGACGCAGAGACGAAAATGAAAAAAAGCCACGAATCGCTGCGCCATACCCTGGGGGCGATTCGCACTGGCCGCGCCTCTCCCGCCCTGGTTGAGGAACTGCCGGTTGAGTACTATGGCACCGAGATGCCGCTCAACCAGCTGGCTAATATTGCCGCCCCCGAGTCGCGCATGCTCACGATTCAGCCCTATGACCAGGCGGCGATCAAGGCGATTGAGAAGGCGATCCAGAACTCGGAACTGGGGATCAATCCCTCGAACGATGGGCGGATTATTCGCCTGTCGATTCCGCAGCCAACCCAGGAGCGCCGCAAAGAGCTGGTCAAGCAGGTCAAGGCTAAAGTCGAGGAGGGCCGCGTGGCCCTGCGCAATGTGCGCCGCGAGGCCCAGGACGGCCTGCGCAAGCTGCTCCACGACAAGGCCATCTCCGAGGACGACGAGCGCCGCGCCCAGGAGGATCTGCAGAAGCTGACCGACCGCTATCAAAAAGAGGTCGATGCGACTGGCACGCACAAAGAGGCCGAGGTGATGGAAGTCTAGCCCAGCCTCACCCGGCCGCCAGCAGAAGTCAGAAGCGTAGGTTTCTGGCTTTTGTTGTTAACCCGACTCCTGCCAGCGGTCAGCCGGCAGCAGCTTTTGTCCATGTGCCCAACGCCAGCCTGCACACGAGTGCTTGTGATACGCCTGCCAGCGCAGTATGCTGCTCGATTAGGATCCGGCATAAGATAGCTTTTAAGAAGGTAGAAACGTATGACCATACAACAGATTGAACAAGCAACACCTCTCAATCACGTTGCGATTATTATGGATGGCAATGGCCGCTGGGCCGAGGGCCGCGGTCTCCCCCGGCTGGCTGGCCATCACGCTGGTACCGGCAATATCAAACGGATTGTGCGGGAGGCGATTAAGCTTGGCATTCCCTACCTGACGCTGTATGCCTTCTCGACCGAGAATTGGAATCGCCCCACCTGGGAGGTGCGCGGCCTGATGCGGATTATGGCCGAGTATCTCGACCGTGAGCTGCGCGAGCTGCACGTCGAGGGCGTTCACCTGCGCCTGCTGGGCGATCTGGAGGGCGTCGATGACCATCTGGCCCAAAAAATTCGCGATGCGATTGCGCTGACCAGCAGTAACACCGCCATCACCCTGGCGGTCGCCTTCAACTATGGCGGTCGCGCCGATATTCTGCGGGCGGTCCGCGAGATTGTGGCCGAGGGCCTCAACCCCGCCGAGATCACCGACGAGATGATCACCCGCCACCTGTACACCGCCGGCATGCCCGACCCGGATCTGATTGTTCGCACCAGCGGCGAGCAGCGTCTGAGCAATTTCTTGATCTGGCAGGCCGCCTACAGCGAGTACTTTATGACCCCGCTGCTGTGGCCGGACTTCGGCCCGGATCAGTTTCGCGAGGCCATCACCAGCTTTGCCCAGCGCGATCGGCGCTTCGGCGCCCGGCCGGCCGAGCAGGAGGCCTAGCTCGCCGCCACCAAAGCTATGGTATGCTTTTTTTGCCAGCCGGGACATAGCTCCCGGCTGGCAAGAGTATCTTTAGCTCTGGAGGCGTAGTGCTACAACGAATTATCAGCGCATTGGTCCTGGCCCCGGTGGTTCTGTTAATTGTCTGGGCCGGTGGCTGGTGGGTGACGGGTCTGATCGCGCTGGCGGTGGTGATTGGTATTCGCGAGCTGGTCCGCATGTTGCGGGCGGGGAATCTACATCCTCGCCCGCTCGTTGCGTCTGCGATCGGGCTGGCGTTCATTGGCGCAGTCGTGCTGCAGTCGCGGACCAGCATCAACCTGGTCGCCGAGGTGCTGGCCCTAGGGGTGATCGGCGCCTTCCTGGCCGAGATCGGGCGCCGCGACCGCACCGGCTCGCTCGATGCCTGGGCCGTCAGTGTGGCCGGCGCGCTCTATGTTGGCGGCCTGCTGATGCACTTTATTCTGCTGCGCGAGCTCAATCAGCCCGCCCTCAGCGCTGGCCCGCTCGATGCGCTGAAGATCGCCCCCGGCGCGGGCTGGATCTATGCGACCTTTGCGGTGACCTGGGCCGCCGATAGCGGGGCCTACTTCGCCGGACGCGCCTTTGGCCGCCACAAGCTGTCGCCGCAGCTCAGCCCCAAGAAAACCTGGGAGGGCTTTGCCGGCGGTCTGCTGGCCGCGATCGGCGCCGGCGTTGGGATTATCGCGCTGCTGGGGCTGCCGGTTAGCCCGCTGGTCGGGGTGGCACTGGGTGCGATTGGGGCGGTCGGCGGGACGCTGGGCGACCTGGCCGAGTCGCTGCTCAAGCGCCAGGCCGGCGTCAAAGACTCGGGCGCGCTGATCCCCGGCCACGGCGGGCTGCTCGACCGGATCGACTCGCTGCTGTTCACCGGGCCGCTGGTGTACTATCTGCTGGTGGTGATTCTGTAGGGACGAGTGATCAGTGATCAGTGATCAGCGGTCAGTTCAAATTCCACCGATCACTAACCACTGATCACTAACCCCTAACCCCTACTTCAGCAACACCGGCAGATACAGGCTACTGGTTGGGCCTTCAGCGTCGGGGTCCAAAAAGAGTGGGCGCCGGATTGGAAACGCTGGTCCGCCCTGGGCCACCGCCTGCGCCTGCCGCAGTGGCTCGCCGGCGCGTCTGCCGCTGAGCGTGTACAGCGCCCCTGATGGACTGGCGCCGCGCACCAGCAGCACATACTCGCCGGTCAGCGGCGCCGCTGGCAGGGTGATCGTGTCGTCGCCAAAGGTTGTGCTTTGCTGGGTCGGCGGGCCAATCACATAGGGCTCCCACACAAACAGATCAACATCCTGAGCAGTCTCCAGGCGGGTGGTAAATTGCAGCATCTCGCCTCTGGTGGCCACAAGGCGGTAGATATGGCTGGCACCGTTGGCCAGGCCCGCCTTGGGCGGCGCATAGTTCAGGCGCAGGATCAGCGGGTTGACACTCCAGCCGGCGCTGGACTGCGCCCAGATGTACAGCAGCACCGCGCCCGGCTGGGTGGTTGGCGGGAGCGTCACGGTGAGATTGGCCAGGCTGGGTGCAGCGATGCTCTGGATCCCGCGCAGCAGTGGAACCTGCACCCGTGGGTCGGCGCCGGGCTTGAACTGGTAGGTCTGTACCAGCAGCCGGCTCACCGCTGGCAGGCTGGCCTGATCCTGGCTGAGGGTCAGGGAGATCGCCCGCGTTGGCCAGAGCTGGCGTCTCTCGGCCACCAGGCCCCGGATAATCGGCGGACGCGGCAGGGATGGGCCAACGGTTGAGTCGAACAGGGCGCCATTGTTGGTCTCGACCAGCTCAGCGATCCGATCATCGGCATCGACCATGATCTCTACTTTGAACGGGCCGGCGACCGTGGGCTGCCAGATCGCGCTGGCCACAATTCGCTGGGTCCCGGTGATCAGCGCCCCGGTGTTGACGGTGCTGGAGAAGACCAGCGTGTTGTTCTGCCGGACCTGGAAGCGCAGCAGCACATTGGGGGCGCTGGCGGTTGCGCCCACCGCCGCCGCCAGCTCAATCGGACCCTCCAGCGCCAGCGCCGAGAGCGGGCGCAGCAGCGGGCGCACCGTCAGATCGACCAGCGCCCCGGCGGTGTCGCGAGTCGTCGGCAGCTGCGGAATACACGTCGCCGTCTGGGTGCTCTCGCCATCCCAAAACTCCTGAAACACCTCGTCCCAGCCAACTCCAGGCGGCCCATCGGCTAAAAAGCGATAGGGCTGCGGATTATCCAGCACGGTGTTGTCGTCGTGGTACCAGTGGGCGTGCCAGCTCAGCTGGGTGGTTGTGGTGATCGGCATGCCCACGAAATCGGCGTAGATGCTCAGGCCGGCGGCGTCATCATCAATCGCCGGGTTGGGCAGCGGCCCGTTGAACACCCACATATTCGGCGTCGGGTCGAACCAGGGCAGATCATTGCGGGCATAGCGCTTGATCACCGCCATTGGGCTGGCGGTGGTGTTCATCAGCGCATTGGCGGTCTGATCGGCCCAGGCGGCCACGCCGGTGCCGGCAAACTGCTCGCTGAGCTGCAGCGCAAAGTGGCGCAGGTCAACCAGCCCGTCGGGGTTAGCAAGGTCCCAGTCCGAGGGCGCGCAGTAGGTCAGGTCGTACTTCAGACTCGCCATGTAGGCGGCGACCAGCAGCTGCTTGGTGGCCGTGCGCTCGGTCGGGCTGGTCAGCAGGACGTGGAGCGCGGCGGCGGTATTGTCCCAGGCCAGCTTGACATCGGCCAGGCGACTGCTATCCACCGCGACCAGAATCCGCGGATGGTCGCTGACCGGCAGCAGCGCATCATAGGTCGCCACGGTGGTCTCGGCCATAACCTGGGCCGTCATCAGCGGCAGCGGATTGATCGCCGCCAGCACCTGGCCGGGTCCGGCCGGGTCAAAGAAGGCGTAGTTGGGCGAGCCGGTGATAAAACGGGTGTAGGGCGCGATCTCGTAGAACTCCTCGATTGAGGCCGCAAAGCACATCGCCAGATCGACGACCTCGAACGGGAGAGTTCCGCCATTTGAGCCGAGCGCCAGGGCCTGCGCCAGGGCATATGGGGTCAGCACGCTGTAGGGGCGCGGGCTGCCAACGGGCGTGTGCTGGTCGGTGAAGTCGGGGTTGGCGCCGATAGTGGTCGGCAGCGGAGGCAGCGGTCCGGCCTGCGCCCGCTGGGCCGGATTGGGGCCGAACACCGCGGTCAGGTCGGTCTCCGGCACCAGCGGCGCGCCATGGCCAACGTAGGTCAGGTTGGCGCAGGTGGCCGGGAAGGTTTGGCGCGCCCAGCGCAAAAATCTGCCCAGCGTGAGACCGTCGGCCATATCGTACTCGCGCAGGGTCGGATCCAGGGTGCCGCTGCTATTTGGCAGACCGATGATGCTGGTGATCAGGCCGTTTTGCACCAGCCGAATGTGGGTGTCGGCGCTGCCGTGCAGGTCGGCCAGCACCACCGCCAGCTTCTGCGGATGACCAACCGTGGCGGCGACAATGCTTTGTAGCGTCGTGGCGTAGTGCGGCGTCAGATCCCAGGCGCTAGTGGGCCGATTATCGTAGGCCAGGGCGTACAGGGAGAGCAGACCAACCTGACCGGGCTGGGCCGGGGCACAGCCAGCCAGGGGTGTCGGCTGGGCGGCACGTGGCAGGCCCGGCGCAGCTCCCCAGACCAGCAGGGCCAGCATTGTGCGCAGCACCCAACGTCTGAGCACCAACCGTCGTGAAGGTGAGAACATAGCACGGGCCTCCTGTGGGAAATGGCTCAACGCCTGGCATAACTCACAGCGGAGTCAGGCCAAGCGTTGGTTCTTTTCAAGTCACGGGTGGCGGCCCGCCTGTAGGCAGACGGGCCGCCGGGCGAACACTTTAGCGCGACATTGCCGGCAAGTAGGTATAGCGAGCCTGGACCAGCGCCAGATCCAGGTCGGTGACCTCTGATGGCACGCCCACGACCGGGCTGACCAGCGGCATGTAGCCGGGTGCGCTCACCTCGACATACCAGCAGCCGGCGCCAACGTCCCAGCCATAGTACCCATCGCCGCCAGTGATCTGCGTGCTGGTGCCGGGCGACATCAGAGTGATGTTGGGATCGGCGGGGACGCCCTGCTCGGTTGGGGCCGGCTGGCTCCAGGCCGCCCCGCTGGCCTTGGACAGATTCGACTCGCAGGTATCCAGATCATCATCGTCGACCGAGGTCTTGGCGACCCACTCCGGCACATGATACAACGTTACAGCTGCGCCGGCGATCGGGTTCCCGGTGACGCTATCGGTGATATAGCCGCTCGGATCGATGATCTCAATCTTACCAAGATACTTGGTTACGGTGATCGTGCCACAGTCCCACAGCACATAGACCTCGATCGTGTTCTGGTTTGGCCCAAACAGCGCGTTCAGATCGGCGACCGGAATCGTGTGCTGGTAGGTATTGGTGACCGGATCGAGGGTCATCGGATAGGTCTGCAGGTTGGCGGGATTGCCTGGATAGCGCAGAACCAGCCGCACATTGGTCGGCACCAGGCCGTTCGGACAGGTAATACACTCGCTGGGAATAATCACCTTGGTGTCGGATAGCATACCGCGCCGCAGCCCGACCCCAAAGTGTCCGGCGGGATCGTAGTGAACCTCGCCATTGGTCACGACGCCAGCAATTGGCGGAGTCAGCGGCGTGAGGTTGAAGTTGATGTTCGGCACGGTGGTGCTGGAGACCACGATGGACTGGGCATCAGCCAGCATGCTGGCGTGGTCGAACCACTGCGGCTGGAAGCCCTGCTGCTTGGCCTGGACCAGATAGTGGCCGGCGGGCAGCTCCGGGAACTCATA
>JACCRK010000132.1 GCA_013813565.1 Herpetosiphonaceae bacterium | reverse complement strand
GGTCGAGCGGACGGTCGCGTAGCCCTTGCGCCACAGCAGCACATCCTGATAGATCTTGTAGAACATCACCGCCAGCGCGGCGGTAGCCGTCACATACAGGAATAGCTCAATCCAGTGCGGCAAATTCCAATAGATCTCACGAACTGCAATCACCTGGTCTGCCAGCAGTGTTAGGTTCATAGATGGTTCCTCATCGAACATTCGAGGCACAAGAATATAGAGGTTTATCACAAATTAAGCGAGGATGAGCGGGAGTTTAGCACGCATGACAATGTGCGTCAAACCAGCCTGTGCGGGCAATTTGGCGCAGGTGGATTGCCGAAGTCATAGAGAAGATTGGGCGTATGTGTTCTCGCATCGATCGTTGGGTTCTTTTGATTCGCCTCACGCCCAGGGGGCACCCGGTCCCACTGCCCAGAGGGCACCCGAGGGAAACCCAAGGGGTTTTCATCCCCCTGGCGGCGCCCTGAGGGCACCCCGGGCACCCGCCTAAAATCGAGTTTGTGGGGAATGGTGCTTGGTGAAAGCATCCCGTGCATGTTCAGAAGCGAGAACGCATACACCCTGAATCATTCTCCAGCCCGATTGCCGGGCGGATCGGACCCGTGGTATAATCGCCGTCACAGTTTGGCCGGGAACCTGGCCCGAACAAGTGCAGATCCTGTTTCGCGGGAGTAGTAGGCGCAAGATTGCAGAGAGTGGCTGGCTGGTGTGAAGTCACAAATCGTGCCGAACTCGCTCGTTATGGCAATGGTGGTGAAGCTCACTTTGTGAGTGCGTAGTTATCCATCGGGTGCGCCCGCTACAGCGCCCACGAGTGACGGTCGGCCGCGCGCCGGGCGTAAACAGGGTGGTACCACGGAGAGCATCGCTTCGTCCCTGATTGGGACGGGGCTTTTTTATATTTAGAGGTTGGGGATTAGGGTTTGGGGATTGGTTTCATGCGTGGGCTAAACAACAGATATTGAAGTGCAGTCGGCTAATCCCTAGCCTCTAATCCCTAACCCCTAGCGCGAAAGCGCTCTATTTGGAGGTTGCTATGGCTAATCGGTACGATCCTGAAGCGGTGGAGCCAAAATGGCGTGAGATCTGGGAGCAAAGCGGGCTGTATGATTTCGAGCCGACCAGCGCCAAGCCCAAGCACTATGCCGTGACAATGCTGCCCTACCCATCGGGCAACCTGCACATCGGCCACTGGTACGCGATGTCGCCCAGCGATGCCCACGCCCGCTTTATGCGCATGCGCGGCTACAACGTGTTTTTCCCGATGGGCTTCGACGCCTTTGGCCTGCCCGCCGAGAATGCGGCGATCAAGAACAAGCTGGATCCGCGCAAGTGGACCTACTCCAACATTGCCTATATGCGCAACCAGCTGAAGTCGATGGGCCTGATGGTTGACTGGAAGCAGGAGGTGATCACCGCCGACCCCTCGTTCTATCGCTGGAACCAGTGGTTTTTTATCCAGTTCTTCAAGCGCGGCGTCGCCTACAAGAAGTTCTCGGCGGTCGACTGGTGCCCCTCGTGCAACACCACCCTGGCCCGCGAGCAGGTCGTCGGCGACGAGCGCCGCTGCGAGCGCTGTGAAACCCTGGTCACCAAGCGCGACCTGGACCAATGGTACTTCAAGATCACCGACTACGCCGATGAGCTGCTGGATTTCAGCGGGATGGACTGGCCTGAGCGGATTATCGCAATGCAGCGCAACTGGATCGGCCGCTCCGAGGGCGCCGAGGTGACCTTCCGCTCCGCGCAGGACGACCCGATCACGGTGTTCACCACGCGGCCCGACACGCTGTGGGGCGCGAGCTTTATGGTGCTGGCGCCCGAGCACCCGCTGGTGGCCACGCTGACCAGCCCTGAGCAGCGGGCCGCCGTCGAGGCCTACGTGGCCGAGGCGGTGCGCAAGACCGAGGTCGAGCGCCAGTCCACCGACGACGAGAAGCCCAAGACCGGCGTGTGGATCGGCGCCCACGCGATCAATCCGGCCACCGGCCGGCCGGTGCCAATCTGGATCGCCGACTATGTGCTGATGACCTACGGCACCGGGGCGATTATGGCGGTGCCCGGCCACGATGAGCGCGACTTTGCCTTTGCCACGACCTTCAATCTGCCGATTACGCGGGTGGTCGCCGAGAGCGTCGATGGGGCCGCCGCGCCGCTGGAGCAGGCTGAGACGGCCTACGCGGTCGCGGTCAACTCGGGCTTTATCGACGGCCTGCCATCGGCCGAGGCCAAGGAGCGGGTGATCGACTGGCTGGAGGCCGAGGGCATCGGCAAGCGCACGATCAACTACCGCCTGCGCGACTGGCTGGTCAGCCGCCAGCGCTACTGGGGCACGCCGATCCCGATGGTCACCTGCGAGCAGTGCGGGATCGTGCCGCTGCCCTACGAGCAGCTGCCGCTGCTGGTGCCCGACGATGTCGACTTCAAGCCCACCGGCGAGTCGCCGCTGAAGCTGCACCCAACCTGGCGCTTCACCACCTGTCCGGCCTGTGGCGGCCCGGCCGAGCGCGACACCGACACGATGGACACCTTCGTCGACTCGGCGTGGTATCAGTGCCGCTACCTGACTCCGCAGGAAAATAACGCCCCGTTCGACCGCGAGATCGCCCAGGAGTGGCTGCCGGTCGACCACTACACCGGCGGCCGCGAGCACGCCGTGATGCACCTGCTGTACACGCGCTTCTGGTGGAAGCTGATGCGCGACATGGGCCTGGTCGAGGCCGACGAGCCCATGCGCCAGCTGCGCAACCAGGGCGTGATCCTGGGCGAGGACGGCAACAAGATGTCCAAGAGCAAGGGCAATGTCGTCGACCCGGATATGCTGGTGGCCAAGTATGGCGCCGACGCCGTGCGCACCTTCCTGATGTTCATCGGGCCGTGGGAACAGGGCGGGCCGTGGAACAGCAAGGGCATCGAGGGGCCGGCGCGCTTCCTGGACCGAGTCTGGCGCCTGGCGATGGACCAGCCCAGCAGCACCGCCGCCCCCGGCGATGAGGTCGCCGTCCGCCGCCTGACCCAGCGCACAATCAAAAAGGTCGGCGAGGATCTGGCGCGCTACTCGTTCAACACGGCCATCGCGGCCCTGATGGAGTACGTCAACGAGCTGATGAAGGC
>JACCRK010000120.1 GCA_013813565.1 Herpetosiphonaceae bacterium | reverse complement strand
CGGACGGGCGACTACCCGCCCGTCCGCCGCCAGCGCCCCGCCAGCGCCGCTGACCAGCCTGGTGGGCGTCGAGCCAACGCTTGCGCAACTAGGTGCCCTGCTGCTCCAGCGTGAGGTGCGACTTCTGAGCTTGCTTGGCCCCGGTGGAATCGGCAAGACCCGCCTGGCCATCGAGCTGGCGCGGCGCGTCGCCACAGCGTTTGCCGACGGTGCCCACTTTGTCGATCTGACCGTCCTGCGCGATCCAGCCACGGTTGCCGTCACCATTGGACGGACGCTGGAGGTGCAGCTAGGTGACGGTGTCGATCCAGACACCCAGATCAAAGCCCACTTACGTGATCAAGAGCTCCTGCTGGTGCTGGATAATTTCGAGCATTTACTGGCTGCGGCGCCGTTGGTGGCCGCGCTGTTGAGCGCAGCGCCGCGGCTTAAAATCCTGGTGACCAGCCGGGCGGCGCTGCACGTCTATGGCGAACATGAGTGGGTTGTGGCACCCCTGGCTGTGCCAGATCCAGCGTCGGCCCACGTCGAGAGCGCCGCGATTGAGCTGTTTGTCCAGCGGGCGCGGGCCGCCAACTCAGGCTTTGCCCTTACCTCTGATAATACCGCGACCATCGCTGAACTCTGCGTCTGGATGGAAGGTCTGCCGCTGGCAATTGAGCTGGCGGCGGCGCAGAGTAAATTTTTCTCGCCGCAGGCGATGCTGGTCCGCCTTGCCCACGCCCAGCGCCTGCGCTTTCTTGACCACGGGCCGCAGCACCTGCCAGCGCGCCAGCAGACCCTGCGGGGAATGCTTGAATGGAGCTATCGACTGCTCCCGCCAGAGCTGCAAAGCTTGTTCAGACTGCTGGCGGTGTTTGTCGGGGGCTGCACGGTCGAGGCTGTGTTTGCGGTTGGGGCCCGGATTGACGGCGCCAAGTTTGGCAACAGCGATCAGGTTCAGGCCGGGCTGATTGCCCTTGCTGACCAGAGTCTGTTGCACCAGCGTCTGGAACCAAGCGGTGAGCCGCGCTTCCAGACGCTGGAGACCACCCGTGAATATGCCCAGGAGCAGCTGGATCTGCACGCTGAGACCAGCGCAGCCCAGCGGGCGCATGCGCGGCACTACCTGCACTGGGCCGAGCATGGCCAGGCGGCGCCAGCAGACTCGCTGGAAACCCAGGCGGCGCTGCTGAAGCGCGAGTATGCCAACTGTCAGGCGGCAATCGCCTGGGCGGTCGAGCAGCGGGAAGATGAAATTAGCCTGCGCTTTGTGGCCGCGCTGTGGGAATTCTGGACCTACTATGGGCATCACAGTGAGGGTTGGCGGATTGCGCAGTCCGTGATCAAACAAACTGTCGGGCGGCGTGATGCCCTGCGGGCACATCTGTTCCGCCTCGTCGGCTGGCTGGCCCACGATCTGCGCGACTTTACCACCATGCAGCCGGCGTTCCAGTCCAGCTTCGATATCTCCCAGGCGCTGGACGACCAGCAGGGCATCGGTCTGGCGCTGCATGGGCTGGGCTCGCTGGCCCGGCTGCGGGGGCAGTGGCAGGTGGCGCAAAGTCAGCTCCAGCGTAGCCTGGCGATCTTTCAATTGCTGGGCGATCAGGAGGGCCACGCCTGGTCGCTCGATCACCTCGGTCGCCTGGCGCTAAGCCAGGGCGAGTGTAGCCGGGCCCAGAGTTTATTTCAGACCAGCCATGCGCTGTTTCGCTCGTTCAGCTCACGCTGGGGACCAATTTTTACCTATGGACATCAGGGACGGGCAGCGTTCTATCAGGGCGATCTTGAGGCCGCTGGCCGCTGGTTCAGCGAATGCTCATTTGCCGCCAGAGCATCCGGCGCGCAGCGTAGCCCAATGGCGGCGCTGACGCTCAACTACCTGGGTGCCATCGCCATGGAGCAAGGTCAGAGCGCCCAGGCCCACGTGCTGCTCGCTGAGTGTCTGGCCCTGAGCAGCGATCACGGCTATGTCTGGTGCCTTGAAACCGCTAACTTCGTTCTTGGCCGGCTGGCGGTCGGCGCGGGCCAGCCAGATGTTGCCGTCGCCCACTTCAAGGCCAGCCTGGTGTTGCAGCAATCGCTCAGGGAGCCCTGGCGCGCGCTGCTGACTCTCGAGGCGTGTGCCGATCTGCTTCTGGCCCGCTCTGAAGTGCTGGCCGCCGCCCGTTTGTGCGGAGCAGCCGAGCATTTGCGCAGCGTCTGCCAGGTGCGGCAGCCGCCAATCTACCAGTCGGCGTATGCGGCCACACGCCAGCAGTTACAGATCCAGCTAAGCCCAGCCAGCCTCGCGGAAACAATGTTGGCCGGCCAGACGCTGACGCTGGAACAGGCGATTACCTACGCCCTACGTTGTCTGGAGACCTGATACAGCGCTTCGGAAGGTCAGCAGCCGACCTTGAATGCGGCGGGTTGACAAAGATTTATCGTCTGTGCTATGATTGAAACGGTTCAAATAGCAGCATCGGATTGCTTCGTTATCACTGCCTATGGCTCGTGTTTCGCCACAATATTGACCAGTCAGCCGCATTCGGAGAACCTGAAGTACCAATAACCTCTATTTTTGGTCGTGTTGTCCAGTAATAATGCCTCATAAAATTGAAACGGTTCAAAGCAACATCCTCTTCTGACCGGGAATGATTATGGCTAATCGTTGTGAAGGAAGAAGCATGTCTGACTCGCGCCACACCTGCACCAGGTCTGGCTCGGAACCGACATCCATAGTTTCAATGAGGAAAGATCCATGAACTCACGCATACTCTCCCGGACACTGATCGTCGTCACCCTTATCTCCACGTTGCTGCTAAGCGCCTGTGGCGCCGTCACCCCGGCGACCACCGCCCCAACGACCGCACCGGCTGCCGCCGCCCCAACCGCTGCGCCAACCGCCGCGCCAGTTGCTGAGGCACCAACCGCCGCACCAACCGCCGCACCAGCGGCCATCGCCACCAGCGCTCCCGCTGCCGAGGCTCCAACCGCAACCGCCGCCAGCGCTCCCGCTGCCATGCCAGCACTGATCAAGATGCCGGAACAAATTGCTGGCGGTCGTCCGGTGAACATCACGGTGATTGGCAAGCCACCAGAGTCACAGTTGGCAGCGCTGGAAAGCTGGAATGCCCAGGTTGCCCGCTTCCAGGCCACATACCCGAATGTTACGATCGAGGGCATCGACTACGCCTATAGCCCGGACAGCTTTGCGGCGCTGGTCGCCGGCAATCAGGTGCCGACGCTCTTCGAGGTCTATCTCACCGATCTTGGCAAAACGGTCGATCAAGGCGTTGGCACCGACCTGACCAGCTTCTATACCGCCCAAGGCCTGCAGGAGGTTTTCAACCCCAACATCCTGGCCATCGCCTCCCACGATGGCAAGATCTATGGAATTCCACGCTTTGCCTATGCCATGGGCCTGGGCTACAACATCGCCATGCTCAAAGCCGCCGGGTTTGACGCACCGCCCACCACCTGGGAAGAGCTGACGACCATGTCCCAGAAGCTGACCAAGCGCGATGAAGGCATCGCCGGCTTCTCGTTCATCACCGACGGCAGCAACGCCACCGGCTGGCAGTTCACCACCATCGCCTACACCTTTGGCACCAAACAGGCCGATCTGGTCGCCACGAAACCGGATGGCAGCTACACTGCCGGCTTTGCCACCGGCGCCCCGGTTGCCGCCCTGGACTATATTAAAAATCTGCGCTGGCAATACGATGTGCTGCCGCGCGAAAACCTGGACTGGGCCAAAAACGGCGAGGTCCTCGCCACGGGACGCACGGCGATTGCGGTGATGGCTGGCGACCAGTTCAACTGGATTCGCATGACCTTCCCCGATGTTGATATGAGCCAGTTTGGTTTCGCGCCGCTGCCGGTCGGCCCCGATGGCAAGAGCGTTTCGCTGGTCGGCGGCAACATTGCCATGGTCAGCGCCGCCGCCAGCGCCGACGAGCAGGAGGCCGCAGTCTATTTCCGCCTGTGGACCCAGTTCGACCCTGCCGAGATTCAGATTGGCTACGAGCTGAGCCAGAAAGATCCCCAGTTCGTCATCGGCGCGCCGACACTGCCACTCTATGTCGGTGAGTACCAGCAGTCCAACGAGTCCCTGCAGGAGCAGTACGCCAACCTGCCAACCCAGAACTACGAGCTGTTCCGCAACGCCGTCAGCTCCGGCGCGGTCGGCCTGGAGCTGGAGCCAGTGATCGCCGGGCAGGAGTACTACGGCGCGATGGGCGCAGTGATCAGCGCAATCCTGACCGATCAGAGCGTCGAGCCGGCCACCAGCGTCAAGGAGGCCGCCGACATCTTCCAGACCAACGTGCTTGATCTGCTGCAGCAGTAATGTTGCCTCTCCGGCCACGGCAGCAATGTCGTGGCCGGATCCCAATGGAGGACATTGTGAAGATTGCTCTTTCTCGGCGCACCACACTGAAGCAGCGTCAGGCTCGGCGGCGGATCAACTGGCGGGCGCAGATCACTGCCTTTCTCTTTCTCCTGCCGGCGCTGCTGGCGCTCACCACCTTTACCTGGTACCCGATGGTCAAGGCGGTTGGCTACAGCTTTCAGAAAGTCAAACTGGCTGGCGGGTCAACCTGGGTTGGCTTGGATAACTACCGGCGCATGCTCGGCAACCCATTGTTCTACACCGCATGGAGCAATGTGCTGGAGTTCACCATACTGAGCATCGTGCTCGGGTTCGTTATCCCGATCATCGTCGCCCTGATGATCAACGAGCTGCGCCGGATGGGCGGCATCTTTGGGCTGATCGCCTACCTGCCAACCTTAATTCCGGTCACCATCGCGCTGCTGGTTTGGCGCCAGTTGTATGCGCCGGAGGGTGGCTTTATCAACAGTCTGCTGGCCCAGGTCGGCATTCCGGCCCAGCTGTGGCTGCAAAATCCGCTGCTGGTCAAGCCGGCGATGATTGTGATTATGACCTGGGCGGGGATCGGCGGCACCATCCTGATCTACCTGGCCGCGCTGAAGGAGATCCCCCAGGAGCTGTATGAGGCGGCCCAGCTGGACGGATTTTCGGTCTGGCAGCGCATTCAGTACATCGTGCTGCCGCTGCTGGCCTCGCGGATCGCCATGCTGCTGATCCTGCAGATCATCTTTGTATCCCAGGTGTTTGCCGAGCCACAGCTACTGACCCAGGGGGGACCGGCAAACCACACCATTACACCGGTGCTTGAGATCTACCGAACTGCCTTCGATCGTGGCGATTATGGGCTGGCTTCGGCCTGGAGCGTCTCGCTGCTGCTTGTTCTGGCGGTATTCTCGATCACCTACGTGCGGCTCTCGTTCCGCAAGGATGAGGCCAGTAGCTAGGAGCGGGTGAAAGACGGTGACCAGTAGCACCTCCCGTCATTAGACAGCCCACGGCCACTATTCCGGTTGGCCTGCTCCACGGAGATTTGTATGAGCCTTTCTTCCAGTGTTATGTCCAAAGTCGAATCGCGATCGCGGCGCGGACGAGTTATCCGTGGCATTATTACGGTCGGGCTGATTCTGCTCAGCATCGTGATGCTGTTCCCATTTGTCTTTACGTTCACCGCCGGCCTCAAGACCAGCGCCGAGATCTATAAACCGGGGCTGAATATTCTGCCAGCGACGGCCCATTGGGAAAACTACCAGCAAGTCTGGACGCGGCTCAATATGCTGCGGATGTTCATTAACTCGTTTATGGTCACGCTGGGTGGCGTTTTTTTTCAGCTGCTCTTTTCATCGCTGGCGGCCTTCAGCCTGTCGCGGCTCAAGCCCGTCGGCCATACCATCATCATGACGCTGCTGCTGGTGACGCTGGCCATCCCCGGTATCGCGTATATTATCCCGCTTTACACGACGTTGGTACGCCTGCCAGTGCTCAACATCAGCCTGTTGAACAGCTACTGGGGGCTGTGGCTGCCCTACTCGGCCAACGCGTTCAACATCCTGATCCTGAAAAACTTCTTTGATCAGATTCCGCGCGATATTTACGATGCGGCGGCGGTGGACGGCGCATCGCCGCTGCGCACCTTTTTCACCATCACGCTGCCGCTTTCCCGCTCGATTCTGCTGATCCTGGGCGTGTTATCATTTATCGCGTTGTGGAAAGATTATCTGCTCCCGCTGCTGGTGCTGCGTGATGCCGACCTGCAGCCGGTCACAGTGCGCCTGTTCACGCTGGTGCGCGACTTCCCCCGCAACCTGCAGATGGCCGCCGCGTTTATCGCCATGCTGCCGCCGCTGCTGGCTGCAGTGTCGCTGCAACGCTTTATCAAAGGCGGACTGACGATGGGCGGCACCAAAGGTTAACCAGCTGCGGTTCACACGCTCTGTGCCCGAATGTTTCGCTGAAAGAATTTGGATGTATGTCAAATCTTAAGCAGCTTGCCGAAATAACCCGCCTGCCAATCCTGACCGTCTATCAGGCCCTCGAGGGGCAGGCGAGCGTGACCGCCGCTGTGCGTCAGCAGGTCCAGACGGCGGCGACCAGCCTGGACTACACGCTGAACATCACCATCCGCGATGTGGCGGCGCTGGCCGATGTCTCGGTAGGCACCGTGTCGCACGTCCTCAACGGCAACACGCGAACCAGGCCGGAGACGCGGCAGCGCGTGTTGCAGGCGATCAACGACCTCAACTATCGGCCCAACAGCATGGCCCGTGGCCTGAAGTCCAACCACACGCGGCTGATCGGCTACGGCTGGCACAAGACCGAAGATCCCGGCCGGCCCAACGCCCTGCTCGATCGGTTTCTCTACGATATGGCCCAGGCGGCCGAAGCCTGGGGCTACCATATCCTGACCTTTGCCCAGCCGAGCCAGATCAGCCTCAAGCGCTACGATGAGCTGATCCAAACTACCCGGATTGACGGCCTGGTGCTGACCGATATCAACTATCACGATGAGCGGGTGCGCTATCTGCTCAAATCCGGGGTGCCATTTGTCGCCTTTGGACACACCAACGAGGACTGGGATTTCCCCTCGGTCGAGGTCGACGGACGACTTGGCATGAAGCTCGCCGTCGAGCACCTGATCGCCCGCGGCCACGAGCGGATCGGGCTGCTGTGCTGGCCGGAGGGGATGCGCATCGGCGATGTGCGGGTCCAGGGCTACATCGATGTGCTGGCGGCCGCCGGAATTCCCCTCTACAAGCCATGGATCGTGCGTATCCGCAACTCGGTGGATCATGCGTTTCTGGCCACCCAGCAGCTCCTGGCGGCCCACCCAAGGCCAACCGCCATCGCCTGCACCAACGATGTGATGGCGCTCGGTGTCAAGCGCTACCTCAACCAGATCGGGCTAGAGGCGGGCATTGATGTGGCCATCACCGGCTATGACGATACGCCGATCGCCGAGCTGGTTGAACTGACCTCCATCCGCCAGCCGATCGATATGGTTGCTGCCAAAGTCATCGAGATTTTGATCGGCGAGATCGAGGGCAAGCCCGTACCCCGCCGCAACATCCTGCTTGAGCCAACCCTGGTTGTGCGCGCCAGCAGCCGCACCCAGCGCTAGCACCCAGACTGGCGAATCTGGCAAGCCAAGCTTTTCACCCATCGCTGCCTTGGCTTGCCCCCCGCATGAATACGTTAAGCATGCACGCGATTATTTTTAATAATGTTTAAACTATATTTGTACTCTAATCCAGGTTCTCCTCACTATACTCAACCAGCAACCAACCGAATCCTGGCGCAATCCACACCAGGCACCGCCGTGCGCTCGGTGCGGACATTCGCTGCGTTGCTTAAACAAGATGGTATTCAAGGAGGAACCCATTCATGAAGCATGTGCAAAGAAGCAAGCTCGTATCCTTAATCGTGGTCGTAGCCATCCTGGCGCTGGCCGTGGTGGTACGTCCGACTGCAATCCAGACGCTGCAGGCGGCCGCGCTGCCCGTGCCGCTGGCGGCGCCCCCCGCCGGGGCAACCCTACCGTTCGTCGAGGTTCAGGCCGAGGATGCGGCCACGAACGGCGTCGTGATCGGCCCCGACCGCTTCTATCCCGGCCTGGCCACCGAAGCGATCGGCCGCCGGGCGGTCACGCTCAACTCGGCGGGGCAGTACGTCGAGTTCACCGTGCCACGGGCCTCCAACTCGATCGTGATGCGCTACAGTATCCCCGACAACGCCACCGGCACCGGGCTTGACGCCACGATCAGCCTGTCGATCAATGGCGCCATCCAGCCCAAGCTGGCCCTGACCTCGCGCTACGGCTGGATCTATGGTGGCTATCCATTCAACAACAATCCCGGCGATGCCCGGCCGCACCACTTTTACGATGAAGTCCACCGGCAGGTCGCCCCGCTGGCGGCCGGCGCAAAGGTGCGGATCTACATTGGCTCGGGCGACACCGCGCCGTCGTATACCATCGACCTGATGGACTTTGAGCAGGTCGCCCCAGCCCTGACCCAGCCGGCCGGCTCGCTGTCGCTGACCGCCGACTTCGGCGCCGACCCCAGCGGCGTGGCCGACTCGACCGCCGCGACCCAGACTGCGGTCAACACCGCCTCCAGCCAGGGCAAAGTCCTCTGGGTGCCGCCGGGAACCTACAAAATCAACACCCAGATCCTGATCAATAATGTGACGATCAGGGGCGCTGGCATGTGGCACTCCACCTTCAATTTCATCACCTCATTTGGCAACAACGAAGGCTTCTACGGCAACTACGCACCCAACCCAAGCACGAATGTCCACCTGTCGGACTTTGCGATTTTCGGCAATGTCATCACCCGCGTCGACAATGACCAGATCAATGGCATCGGCGGCGCGTTTAATAATTCCACGATCGAGCGCCTGTGGATCGAGCACACCAAGTGCGGGCTGTGGCTGGATGGGCCATTTGATAACCTGAAGGTCTCCCAGATGCGCATCCGCAACCAGAACGCCGACGGTGTCAACTTCCACAAGGGCGTGACCAATTCGTCCTTCACCAACTCGCACTTCCGCAACACCGGCGACGATGCGATGGCGATGTGGAGCGACTCAAACGGCACCACGATTGCCAACCGCAACAACACGTTCGCCTTCAACACGATTGAAATGCCGGTGCTGGCCAACGGCATCGCGCTGTACGGAGGCACGGACAACAGCGTTACCGACAACTACATCGCCGACCAGCAGGCCGAGGGCGGCGGCATCCACGTCGGCAACCGCTTCTCACCGGTCACCGCAGTCGCTGGAACGACCACGATCGCCCGCAATGTCGTCGTCCGGGCCGGATCGCGGGACTACTACAACGGCTGGAACTTTGGCACCGGCGCGCTGTGGTTTTTCGCCCTCGACCAGGACATGACCGGGATTATCAACGTCGAGGATAACCAGTTTATCGACAGCAACTACGAAGCCATCCACTTCATCGGCAACAACGTCCGCAACGTCAACTTCAACCGCAACCAGATCATTGGCGCCGGAACCTACGCGATCGAAATCCGCGCCGCCGGATCGGCAACTTTCAACAACACAACCGTGAGCGGGCTGGGCCGGGGCAGCATCTTTAGCTGCCGCTCTGACTTCACGATCATCAAAGGCACCGGCAACGGGGCCTGGATCGACGCCGCGCCAGTCTGTCCGGCGCCCTACCCGGAGCCGATCTATGGACCGGTGGTGACGCCGACGCCGCTGCCGACGGCCACCCCCTGCCCAAGCAGCGTCTGCCCGCCGACCAGCACACCGCTCCCGACGGCCACCAGCACGCCGCCGCCGACGGCCACCAACACGCCCACGCCCATCCCCGGCACGGTGGTGCGCGCGGTCAACGCCGGCGGCGGTGCCAGCGGCAACTGGATCGCCGACGCCTACTTCAACACTGGGAGCCAGTTCGCGGATACATCGACCGCGATCAACACGACCGGCTACCTCGATCCCAACATAGCTCCGCAGGCGGTCTACCAGAACGTCCGCTGGGCGCCCGCGTTCAACTACACTATCCCTGGCCTGACCGCCGGCGCCAGCTACACCGTGCTGCTGCATTGGGCCGAGCTTTCCTTCCAGACCGCCGGAGCGCGCAAGTTCAACGTGGCGATCAACGGTACCCCGGTGCTGAGCGGCTTTGATGTCTACGCCGCAGCCGGTTTCAAACGGGCGATCGGCAAATCGTTCACCGCCACCGCCAACAGCAGCGGGCAGATCGTGGTCGCCTTCAGCCAGGGTGGCGCCGACAACCCGTTTATCAGCGGGATCGAGATCATCTCGTCCTCGGGCGTGACGCCGATCCCGCCGACCCCAACCACGGTGCCGCCTACAATCCAACCAACCGTTACCCCGCTCCCTGGCCAGACGCCCTACGGCGGCACGGCGCGCAGCGTGCCTGGAACAATCCAGGCCGAGGATTTCGATAACGGCGGCGAAGGCGTGGCCTACCATGACAACGACGCGGTGAATAATGGCGGCCAGGGTCGCACCACCGCCGTCGATGTCGAAACTACCAGCGACAGTGGCGGTGGACAGAACGTCGGCTGGATGGCCAGCGGCGAATGGCTGGAGTACACGGTCAACGTCCAGACCGCCGGCACCTACACCCTGCGCGCCCGCGTCGCCTCCAATACCGGCGGTGGCAACTTCAGGGTCGAGTTCGGCGGCATTGATAAAACTGGCAGCGTGGCCGTCGCCACCACTGGTGGCTGGCAAAACTGGGTCGATATCACTCGCAACGTCACGCTCAGCGCCGGCACCCAGGTCCTGCGGTTTTACGTCATCAACAGCGGCTTCAATCTTAACTATCTGCAGCTGAGCAGCGGCGGCAATAGCACCAACCTGGCCTTAAGCAAGCCGATTAGCGCCTCCAGCACCAACGCACCCTTTGCGGCGAGCAACGCAGTCGACGGCAACGCCAGCACCTACTGGGAAAGCATCAACAACGCCTTCCCTCAATCCCTGACCGTCGACCTTGGGGCTAGCGCCAACGTTAGCAAAGTGGTGCTCAAGCTCCCACCAGGCTGGAGCGCCCGCTCCCAGACCCTGGCGATCAGCGGCAGCGCCGACAACGCAACCTACTCGAGCATCGTTGGAGCGGCCAGCTACGCTTTCGCTCCTGGCAGCGCTAACACGGTCACGATCACCTTTGCGGCAACCAGCCGGCGCTACATTCGCCTGACCGTCAGCGCCAACACCGGCTGGGCGGCGGCGCAGATCGCCGAGTTCGAGGTGTACTAAGCAGCGACGATCTGAGCCAGCCACCGCACTCACAGGATCCAACGTTGTTGTCTGTGGATAGGTGTTGGTGGAAGATAAATCTCTTCTGAACCCTGTGCCAACGGTTGGCGCAGGGTTCAGATCATTCGCCGGCTTGGCCGGGGGCGCTTCCGCAGACAGGGTAATGGCGCACCGGCGCTGAGAACCGCCGCTCAAAAGTCAGCGCCTCATGGCGTATGCCGAGCAGCCTCCATAGCAGCTCAGAGTAGTCCAGCAGGTCGGGGCGCTGCGTAAAATCCATCAGCGCCCGCTAGTTGGTTTTGGCGTAGAGATTCAGGGCATGGGCAACGTCGTTCGGGGCTGCCTGCCATGAGCACACCTCACCCCCGGCGCCCAGAGGGCACCCTCTCCATCGCGATGGAGAGGGTGGCCGCGCAGCGGACGGGGTGAGGTCAGAATCCAGCTGTGCCAATGGACGTTGCCCATGCCCTGCGTAGAGATTGACACACTTTGTCATTGATGAAGACTATCTGGTATACTCGCTGAAGAATCTTCCAGAGAAGTGCCTAATGATCCATACTGTGGGATAGTTGTTTAACCGTGAATGGATCGACGATGTATAGAAAATGGACATGTCCTCACTGTGGCTCGGCATATCACATCCGTGCAACCGCCCTGCCAGATCGTGCTGATGATCCACTGAATTGTGAGGTCTGTGGCCAGGCGATTGATAAACGGAAGGGCGGTCTTATTTTGCAGGCAACACTCGTAGAGAAACACACGAACCATCTGCGCGAGCAACAAGACCGTCCACGGTAATCGTCCGTTTTTGAGAGAGAACGTAGCATGCCGCATTTCCCACCGCCGCCCGAGTCCCTGTTCGTCCCAAGCGTTCCTGCCGAGCTGCGTGGGGCACCGGTCGCTAGGAGCATGGTTCCGTCTGTCTTACACCCCACGCATCCGGCATGGGCGCCCGGTATTCGCCGTGCCGCCAGCGCGGCGGGCGCCAGGCGGTTGGGTTTCTCCGATCTGTTACGAGCAGCGAGGCGCTTGGCTCTATCTAGTGTGGGCCATTTCAGAGTAAAAAACGACCATGCCGCATTCACCACCGCCGCCCGAGTCCCTGTTCGTCCCGTCCATTCCTGCTGATCTGCGTGGCGCACCCATCGCTGGGATTTTGGTCATCGCAGGCGGTCTCGCGATGATGGTGGCGTCGTGGCTGCCCTGGCACATCAGTATCCGCAAAGGAATCCCGATCTGGGCACCGTGATGGGCACCTATGGCATACCCACGCTGCTCCTGGGCCTCGTGGCCCTCATCGCCGGACTGAGGTAGCTATCTGACCACTTTCTCAAGGAACTGCTCAATGGTATAGACGCGATCGGCAATTTTGAGCGCTGCGGCCTTCTGATGAATCTTCTTATCTTCAGAAATAAGGATGTCTACGCGCTCTGCAGCTACTTCCTTGAGGAGTGCCGTATCAATCGTATCGTTTTCATTGCGGTCAAATACGGTACGGATTTTCTCGATTGCAGCTGTCTCAGGGGCTTGAGTCTTGAGTACATAGTAATTCTGCAGCTTGGTTTCCATCGTTGCCACAACCACAGGATCTTTGTGCCGTCGAATTTCATCAAGCGAGCACGGATGCATGCACTTTTGGTAGGTAAGGCTATCCAGCCAGAAGAACAACGAGCCGATATTTTTCCGAACCACGTTGTTGGTTTCGCGATGGATCAAGATATTTGTATCGAGTAATGCGCGCATCATGTCCTCCTCAAACAGCGTACGTTCTCTGGCTCATAACGATCAGCGGGTCGCTGCTTACGCCGCCCGCTGGTAGATGCTCTGGCTGCCGCCGTAGTAGTTTTCGTAGATGTGCTGGTACACCGCCAGACATTTTTCCTGAAACAGCGCGGTGCTGTAGGCCGCCGGCAGCGCGTTCAGCCCTTCTTCAATCGCGACCGCCACCTGGGCCTGCGCCTGCTGTTTTTTGCGCCAGTCCAGCACCAGCTGCTCGCGCTTCAGGGTTGTCAGCAGATCCCGCACCAGGGTCTTGATCTGGCGCTCCTCATCCTTGGTCAGCGTGACGCTGGGGCGGGTCAGCAGGTCGAACAGGGCCAGCTCCTCTTCGCTCAGCTGCTCGGCCAGCGTGCGTTGCTCTTCGACGTTGAGCGCCTGGGTGAAGGTGAGCAGCTCGGCAAACAGGGCGTCGATGTTTTTGCTGCCGGCGTTGTACTCGTCGATCATGGTCTGGAAGGTTTCGACGTAGTTCAGGCGGCTGCGGTTGAGCCGCACCATCTGGCGCAGTTTCTGGTTCAGCACGCCCCGTAGCTTGGCCACCTCGGTGTGCTTGCGCCCCTGCTCAAATACCTGGCGCAGGTGGTCGAAGTCGATCGCGCTGAGGTCGGTCAGGTGTCCGGCGGCGTAGCTCGCGCCGCTCTCGTACAGCTCAAGTGCGATCGGCGGGGTGATCACGTAGCCGCCAGGCGCGATCGAGCGATCGAGCAGGCTGTTGACC
>JACCRK010000111.1 GCA_013813565.1 Herpetosiphonaceae bacterium | reverse complement strand
GCGTCCGACTGATCCGACGGTATCGATGGCGGTCGTGGTGGCGCTGGTGCAGAGCACATCGGCGCAGTGGGCCACCTTCAGATCGAGGTTGGTCACATCGTAGTAGCTGATCAGCGCCAGCCCATCGACGCCGATCGTGGTGGAGGTGTGCTGGCCCACCGTTCCCACCGTATCCACGCTGCTGCGGGTAAAGCTTGGGCGCTGGTCGGCATAGGCGCACACAACCGTACCATCAGCGTTGATCCGCGCAATCATGCTGCCGGCCTGACAGGCGCCGCTCACCCGCACCTGAAGCACCGCAGTGTCTACCGATAGGCTCACGGTACCGCTGGATCCGCCGCCGGACAGCCCGGCGCCAGCGGTCACCCCGGTGATATCGCCGCCGCTGTCGGCATCGACCGCGCAGGCCACGCTGCCATCGGGGTTGATCGCGCTGATCTTCTGTCCGACCGCACATGTGCCGCTCACCCGGCTTTGAACGGTGGCGTTGTCCACGGCCAGGGTGGTGCCACTGAGGGTCAGGCCGCTGCCGGCGGCGTAGGTCGTATTGTCGTCGCCATCGTCCAGGCCGGCCGGACGGCTAAGCACATCGGTCCACTGAAGGCTAGTCAGGCCCACATCATCGCCATCGGCCAGATCGGGCGGGATGTCGCTCAGACCGCTCCAGGGGGCGGCGCTGGCGTACAGCGCGTAGGGCGCGGCGGTCAGCGGCTGGCGCGGCGCCAGGGTCGTGGGGCCAACGGCGATCTCAAGCCAGCGGGCGCTGCCGTCGAAGGCGGCGAGGCCAAAATCGAGCCCGGTGGTGAACAGGCCGTCGGTCACGGTGACGCTGCGGGTGAGCGTGGCGCCGACCTGGGCGCCGCCGCTGGCCGCATCAAACAGCCGAAAGGTGAGCGTGTAGGGGCCGCTGGCGGGCGCGGTTCCATCGAGCAGGCGGCCCTGGTAGGTGAAGCTGGCGCCAAGCGGGGCGCTGGAGCGGGCCGACGGCTGCTGGGCGCTGGCCTGGGTGAGGCCAACCAAGAGAATCGCGCCGAGGACGATCAGAGAGAACGTGCGCCGCATACAAGGCTCCTTCTTTAAGATAATGCTGCCAGCCAGGAAACCACCAGCGTCGGTCAAGAATTGCTCCACCCAAGCATAGATGAGATCGATGTCAAGGGCAAGCGCTGGGCTCGATCATTCAAAATACAGACTGTCGTTGATCTGAAGAATGTATGGCATACTGGATCCATGAAACAAACACGAACCATGCTTTTGACCATCGCGGTGGTCGTTGAAGTTCCGGCAGATACGGACGATGAAGAAGATAAACGGGTGATGGACCAGACAGGCATCCTTGAAGAGGCGATAAATACCGCTCTCGGCCCACATCCCGATCATCTTGGATGGGCCAGTACGAGGATCCATCGTATTGGCGTGCCAAGACAAAATAGCGGCCAATGCAGCATTTGCAATACATGGACAACTGATTGTGAGGGCCCTGACCCGATCAGGGGACTTGCAATTGGGGCACGGGTTGATGGCAGTCTGCTCTGTGATGAAGATCTCCCCGCAGGTCATCCGTATGCATTTTGAGCGATGATCACGCCGCCCTCCCCACCGCCGCGATCCTCCCCGATCACGGCGTTTGTGCGTATAATAACGGTGTTCAGCGAACATTGATCATACCCCACGCTCCACCACAGGTCTGCCCCACGGAACATTGATCATGCCCGCTGAGCGACGATCCTCTAGTGTGGAGACACGATTATGCAGCAGACAGCCGATATCGGCTTGATCGGGTTGGCGGTGATGGGGCAGAATCTGGTGCTGAATATGAACGACCACGGCTTCACCGTCGCGGTCTACAATCGCACCGTCAGCAAAGTTGATACGTTTCTGGCCCGCGAGGCCAAGGGTACCGCCGTCGTCGGCGCCCACTCGGTCGAGGAGCTGGCCGGGCTGCTCAAGCGCCCCCGCCGGGTGATGCTGATGATCCAGGCCGGCAAGGCTGTCGATGAGACCATCGAGCTGCTGCTGCCCCACCTGGAGGCCGGCGATATCATTATCGATGGCGGCAACTCGCTGTACACCGACTCGATGCGCCGGACCGAATATCTGGAGTCTAAAGGCCTGCTGTTTGTGGGCGCCGGGGTCTCCGGCGGCGAGGAGGGCGCCCGTCACGGCCCGTCGATTATGCCCGGCGGATCGCCCGCCGCCTGGCCGCACGTCCAGCCGATCTTCCAGGCCATCGCCGCCAAGGTCGCCGACGGCACGCCCTGCTGCGACTGGGTTGGCGAGAACGGCGCCGGCCACTTCGTCAAGATGGTCCACAACGGGATCGAGTACGGCGACATGCAGCTGATCGGCGAGGCCTATCACCTGATGAGCGCCGGGCTGGGCCTGTCGCCCGCCGAGATGAGCCAGGTGTTTGGCGAGTGGAACACCGGCAAGCTCGACTCGTATCTGATCGAGATCACCAGCCATATCCTGGCCTTCAAGGACGCCGATGGCCAGCCGCTGGTCGATAAGATCCTCGACCGTGCCGGTCAGAAGGGCACCGGCAAGTGGACGGTCAACTCGGCGCTCGACCAGGGCGTGCCGCTGACCCTGATCGGCGAGGCCGTGTTTAGCCGCTTTCTATCGGCGCTCAAGGACGAGCGCGTGCTGGCGTCGCAGTCGCTCCAGGGGCCGGAGATCACCTTCACTGGCGACCGCGCTGCGCTGATCGACGACCTGCGCGATGCGCTGTACGCCGCCAAAATTGTCTCGTACACCCAGGGCTACATGCTCATGCGCGCCGCCGCCAAGCAGTTCGGCTGGAACCTGAACTATGGCGGGGTGGCGCTGATGTGGCGCGAGGGCTGTATCATTCGCTCGGCGTTCCTGGGCAAGATCAAGGAAGCCTTTGAGAGCAACCCCGACCTGATCAACCTGCTGCTCGATCCGTACTTCCGCGATGCGGTGACCGGCTCGCAGGGCGCCTGGCGGCGGGTCGTGGCCCAGGCGGTCACGCTGGGTATCCCGGCGCCGACCCTGTCGAGCGCGCTGGCCTTCTTCGACGGCTACCGCCACGAGCGCTTGCCCGCCAACCTGCTCCAGGCCCAGCGCGATTACTTCGGCGCCCACACCTACGA
>JACCRK010000057.1 GCA_013813565.1 Herpetosiphonaceae bacterium | reverse complement strand
GATCGGGCCGCCGCTTTGTAGTGGCAGGAGGTGGCGATTTAGCGCATTACAATGGCCTAATCTCTACTTACGCGCATCACGCATAAAGCGGCGGACAACCTCGCGCACCGAGTCGCGCTCGGTCGCGGTGCAGAGATAGATATGGATGGCGGCGGGCAGCTGCAGCTGCTCGCGCAAGGTGGTTGGCGAGACCGAGCTGTTGAGATCGCTCTTGTTGGCAACTACGGCGTAGGGCACCGCCTGATAATCCTTGAACTGCTCGACCAGAGTGGCGGCCGCATCGATGGTGCTGGGGTCGGCCAGATCGACCATAACCAGAAAGCCATTCATATCTTTGGCCAGGATCTCGCGCATAAAATCGAAGCGTGGCTGGCCGGGAGTGCCAAAGAGCTGCACCCGAATATCATCGAGCTGAAAGCGGCCATAATCCATTGCCACCGTCGTACTGGCCTTAACCCGCTGCTCCTCAGCAGTCGTGGTCGCCTTATCCGTATCTACCACAGCGGTCTCCGACAACGAACGGATGAAGGTTGTTTTACCGGTGTTGAACGCGCCGGTAATCACAAGTTTAAAAATCTGGTCTGCCACGTCGTTGCTCCTTTCGAGGTTTAGCGCAAGGTTAGCGCCCAACGGTATACATCTACGTAACGGCTTGCTGCTGTTATCCAGCTAAAGTCCTGGCGCATTGCCCGGTGAACAAAGTGCTGCCAATCGTTGGGAAAGCGATAGGCCGACAGGGCCCGATCCAGCCCGCCGAGCATTCCGGCAACACTGTACTCAGCGAACACTGCCCCAACGCCATCGGGCTGCGCCATATCCGGCACCGTATCCACCAGGCCGCCGGTTGCCCGTACCACAGGAATCGTGCCATAGCGCATCGCCATCATCTGGCTGAGGCCACATGGCTCAAACGATGACGGCATGAGAAAAATATCCGCCCCGGCGTAGATTCGCTGGGCTAAAGGCGCGTTGAAGCCAATATAGGCGGCGACCCGATCCGGGCGGATGCTGGCTGCGGCGCGAAATGCCTCCTCGTAGGGGGCGTGGCCCGAGCCAAGCACCAGCAGCTGGGCGTCGCTAAAACCGATGATATTGGCCAGCGACTGCACAATCAGATCGATCCCTTTCTGATCATCGAGACGCGACACAACCGCCACCAGCGGCGCCGTCGGGTTCTCCGGCAGGCCGACCTCGCGCTGGAGGGCCGCTTTACAGACCGCCTTGCCGCTGATATCGTCCAGGCTATAGTTCTGGGCAATGTGCGGGTCGGTGGCCGGATCAAACAGGCTGGTATCCAGGCCGTTAAGAATGCCAACCAGACGGTTAGCCCGGCCGCGCAGCAGCCCATCCAGGCCAAAGCCATACTCAGGCCGCTTGATCTCAGCGGCATAGGTTGGGCTGACGGTAGTGATCACGTCGGCCGTATACAGGCCCTGCGCCATCAAGTTAAGCGGCCCCTCGGCATCGTAGACACCGAGCAGCGGCCAGGTGTTGTGGTCGAACATGCCCTGGTGGGCGATGTTGTGGATGGTAAAGACCAGCGCCGGGCGCGGGCTGCTGTGCCAGGCTAGCCGAATCGCCGCCGCCGAGTGCCAGTCGTGGGCGTGGATCACGTCGGGCATCCAGTTCTGGAGCAGACAGGCCTCGATGGCGGCGCGGCAGAACAGGACAAAGCGCTGAGCATCATCGCCGTGGCCGTAGATCGAGGCGCGCGAGCCAAAAAAGTATTGGTTTTCAATAAACCAGGTGTGCTCATCGGCGGTCGCCCACAGCTGGCACTGCTCAAGCCGCCAATCCATCTGGACCGGAAAGTTCTCGCGCAGCTGCTGCAGATTCCAGCGGAGCGGATCGATCGTGCCATAGCGCGGCAAGACCAGCCGCACATCCATTCCCTGCGCCCGTAGCGCCGCTGGCAGCGCACCAGCTATATCACCAAGACCGCCGACCTTAACGAATGGCACCCCTTCCGCCGCTAGAAATAGCACCCGCATTATGGCTCCTTTTATCCAAATTGCGCCCTGCGCCGAGAGCATTGTGTAGCAGCATTATACTCAATAACCGACCTGGGCAGAAGTGGGTAATTTGGATGAAATCTAGCCAGTCACGCTCTGCGTTGCCAGTTGATTTTCTATCTTGACATACATCACAAATCTATGTATGATACATATCAATAGTAAATACTTGAATAAGGAGGGAATGGATGGCCAAAGAACTTCCGCGCGGCGATGTGGCCACGCTGATTCTGGCGGTGCTCGCCAATGGCCCGGCGCACGGCTACGCGATCGCTCGGTCGATCGAGGAAAAAAGCGCCCAGGCGCTTCAGCTCCGCGAGGGCACGCTGTACCCGGCCCTGCGGGTGTTGGAGCAGCAGGCCTGTATTGAAAGCGCCTGGGACGTCCAGGAGCGCGGCCCGGCCCGCAAGGTCTACACGCTGACCGAGGCCGGCCGCAGCGAGCTCACCCAACGGGTGGCGGCCTGGGATGTCTACGCCAATGCGATTGCGGCAGTATTAGGAAAAGGGAGGCTCAGCTATGGCTAATCACCAGATCGACCAGTACATCAAGACGGTCAGTGCGCGACTCAAGCGGCTGACCCCAGCCCAGCGCGCCGAGGAGATCCAGGAGATTCGCCAGCACCTGGAGGCGCTGATCGCCGGCTATGTCGCCCAGGGCCGCAGCGAGGACGAAGCGACAGGGGCAGCGATCCGCCAGTTTGGGCGGGCCGAGCAGATCGGGCGCGAGCTGGGCGGGGCCTGGGCGCTGCGCCAGGTCCGGCGGCTGTGGCCCTACGCCGTCGCCTACGTGAGTCTGGTGCTGTTGATCTTCGGCTTCTTTGCCCTGGCCAACGACCAGCCAAGCGACTTTCCCTATGGCTGGGCCAACCAGCTGATCATGGCGCTGGTGCTGCCAGCCGGCATGTTCAGCATGGGCCTGATCAAGTATCTGCGCCACAGACGAGCGCTGCGCCGGGGTTAGGTCATGGGGAAGATCAGGAGCTTCAATTGAATCTGTCCGCAATGCCCACCTCAATCCAGCAGCTGCCCTATGGCCCGGCGCTGCGGCGCTGGATGCTGGCGGCGCTCCAGGCGGTTGAGCCGGGAGCGGCCGTCCGGCGCTCCCTGCAGCGCACTGGCCGCACCCTGCACTGCGCCGGGCGGAACTGGGCCATCCCAGCCGCTGGCCGCCTGATCGTGGTCGGGGCGGGCAAGGCCGGCGAACCGATGGCCCAGGCGGCGCTGGAGATCGCCGGAGACCTGGTTGAATCAGGCTGCGTGGTGGTCAAGGATGGCCACTCCAGCCGCGCCAGACTCGGCCCGATCGCGCTGCTGGAGGCCGCTCACCCAACCCCGGATGCGCGGGGCCTGGCCGCCGCCCGCCAGATCGCCGGGCTGGCCGATCGGGCGACCGCCGCCGATGGTGTGCTGGTGCTGCTCTCCGGCGGGGCCTCGGCGCTGCTGCCCGCCCCGGTGGCCGGCCTCAGCCTGGCCGATCTGCAGGCCACGACGGCGGTGCTGCTGCGCTGCGGCGCGCCGATCCAGGCGATCAACGCGCTGCGCAAGCACTGCGAGACCTTGAAGGGCGGCCAGCTAGCCGCGCGGGCCGCGCCAGCCCAGGTCATCGCGCTGGTGATCGCCGATGTCGTCGGCGCGCCGCTCGATGTGATCGCCTCGGGTCCAACCGTCCCCGACCCCAGCACCTATGGCCAGATCATCGAGATGCTGCGCGCCTACCAGATTACCGACCAGATTCCGCAGTCCGTGCTGGCACATGTGCAGGCGGGCGCGGCGGGCCAGCGGGCGGAAACCCCCAAGGCCGCGGCCGCGATCTGGCGCAACGTCAGCACCAGCGTCATCGCCCGCAACGAGGATGCGCTGGCCGCCGCCGGGCAGGCGGCCAGGGCCGAGGGCTGGGATGTAGTGGAGCTACCGGCGCCGTTTGAGGGCGAGGCCGTCGCCGTCGGCCAGCGCCTGGGCCGGCGCCTGCGCGAGCTGACGGGCACGGTGCAGCGGCCGACGCTGGTGATCGGCGGTGGCGAGACCACAGTAACCCTGGGCACCGCCGATCCTGCCGCCCAGGGCGGGCGCAACCAGGAGCTGGCGCTGGCGGCGGCCCTGGTGCTGGCGGGCGTGCCCAACGTGGGGCTGCTGGCCCTGGCGACCGATGGCGGCGATGGGGCCAGCCCGGCCGCCGGCGCGTTCGCCACCGGGCAGACCATCCGGCGGGCGGCCGACCTCGGCTGGGATGTCGCCGCGACCCTGGCAGCCCACAACACCTATCCGCTCTGGCGATCCCTGGGCGACGCGCTGCACCTCGGCCCAACTCGCACCAACGTCAACGACCTGATGCTTGGCCTCATCTGGCCCTAAACCCTTGTGAGGCCGCGACCCGCCCGAAAACCCTGTATGGCGGGTCTCCGGACCCGCCCCGCTATGCTATTCTATTTAATTATCTTAATAAGCTTGACTATAAAATTGACAAACGATTGACAATCCACTATGCTACCACTCACCTCCAAGGACATTAAGTCCTCAGTGCCGTGACATGTTTTTGCCACGTTGCAATAACACTGAATGCACAGTTCGTAAGGAGCAGGGTTGTAATGTCACAAACCAGAACGCCGCGCCGGCGCGTTCCTCGGTCGGGAAGCCATGATGAGATCATCTTGCTTCCTGCGCCTCAACAAACGAGTAAATTCTCGCTGCCACGAGCTGATACTGCGAGCACAGTGCCCGTCGCCCCATCGCGGGTATCGCGCCATCGCCGCAGCACCGAGAGCCGGGCTGCCTACACCGCCCGAGCAGCGCTCACTGCGCTGGCCGGGCATCGCGCCCCTCCCGTTCCAACCACCCTGGAGCCATATCTGCCCATCGCCCCGCTGGTCCAGAATGTCCGCGATCGCGTGCGTTCGACCCGCCGGCTCAGCGGCCACGTTGTGGTGCTGCTGCTGGCCTGCATTGTTGGCCTGGGTGGCGGATTTCCGCTGCGCGATACCGTTGCGGCCCCAGCCCCGCTTGCAGTCAGCAATGTTGAGTATGGCGATGACGATTTCCAGCGGGTTGTTATTCCAATGTCGGCGACCCAGGTCAACCATATTGGCGGCCTGGAGCGTGAGGCAATTGTTGATGTTGGCCCGGCGTTGATCAAGCCAGCGCCACAGCGCGGCCCGGCCTATGTGGCCACCCACCTCGTCCAGGCCAATGAGACGATCGCAGCGATCGCCGCCAGGTACGCTATCACGCCAGAGACCCTGATCGCGGCCAATAATCTGGAGGGCGTGCTGGCAATTGGCGAGGACTTACGCATCCCCCGCATCTCCGGTGTGCCGCATACGATCGACGATGGCGAAACCCTGAATGATATTGCCCTCCGCTACGGAGTCGTGCCGGAAGTCATTATGACCTATCCACCGAACGGACTCGACCACGGGCAGGTGCTGGTGGCCGGGCGCGAGATCTTTATTCCTGGCGCATCGCTGGCTGGGATCAGCAGTAGCTCGGTGCGGGGCGCCATCAATGTGGTCGATCAGCAGGCTCGCCCGGCCGCAATTGTGCGCGACGATCGAACCAATCTGCGCCAGGGGCCAGGCACCGAGTACGCCAAGATCTCCAAGATTGATGCCGGCGAGCGACTGGAGCTGCTGGCCCGCCACGCCGAGTGGGTCAAAGTCCAGACCGCCGATGGGTCGGTCGCCTGGATGGCCCGCGAAGTGGTGATTATCCCTGGCACGGTCTGGGAGACGCTTGGCGAGACCAACGACTTTCCGCCACCGCCGCCGCCACCGCCGGTCTGGGTCTGGCCAACCTGGGGCGATATGACCTCGGGCTTTGGCTGGCGCCGCTTCTCGGTTGGACGATTCCACAACGGAATCGATATCGCCAATCGCCAGGGCACGCCAATTATGGCCGCCCGCTCGGGCACGGTGATCGAGGCGGGCTGGTGTGGTGGCTACGGCTACTGTGTCAAGATCAGCCACGGTGGTGGTGTTACCACCGAGTACGGCCATATGATGTCGCGTCCAGTCGTGGTTGAAGGTCAATCGGTCGAGGCCGGCGGGCTGATCGGCTATATGGGCAGCACCTACGGCCGCGGCGGCTACTCGACCGGAACCCACCTGCACTTTACGGTCAAGGTCAATGGCACCGCCGTCAATCCGCTGAAATATCTCGATTAGAGCGCCCAGCTCCGCTCATTAAGCAAGCAACCGCCGTCAGAAGCATTGTTTCTGACGGCGGTTGCTTTTAAGATATCACCCTGCTAGCCATGGTGCTCCAGCGCCGCCTCGGCCCGGCCCCGCCCATGGGAGGTCAGCGCCAGCCGATCGGCCTGCCGCTCAACCAGATGATCGCGCAGCGCCAGCCCGATCACGGTCTCGGCAAACGGCGGTGTCCAGCGCAGCTCGCTGCTGAGATGGGCAACCTGGCTCTCGGTGGCGGCGATGGCGGTGTTCTCATGCTGCATCAGGTGCACCAGCAGCGTGTCGGCGGCGAACTGGGTGCGCTGCTGCCCGGTGCGCCGGAATTTAGCCACCAGACCCTGGGTCGGGCTGAACAGCAGGACCAGGCCAAACCAAACCCCGGTCATGGTCGCAATCGCCCCGGCCACCGATCCGTCCAGCAGGATCGCCAGCCAGTACCCGCTGATCGCGGCCAGCGCCCCAAAGCCAACCGCCAGCGCGATCATCACCGGCAGGCGGTTGGTCAGCAGGTAGGCGGTCGCGGCGGGGACAATCATCAGCGCCACCACCAGAATCGCCCCAACGGCGGTAAATGCGCCAACCGTCGTGATCGAGACCACCGCCATCAGTGCATAGTGCAGCAGGATCGGCGAGAAGCCCAGGGTGGCGGCCAGGCCGGCATCGAAGGTGGCCAGCTTGAGCTCTTTGTAGAACAGCCCGACAAACAGTAGATTGATACCACACAGGCTGCCCATGATCCACAACGCCTGTGGGCCTAGATCATAGTCGCCGATGAACAGGCGGTCGAAGCTGGCAAACTCGATGCTGCCGTAGAGAATCGCATCGGTGTCCAGGTGGACATTGGCGAAATACTTGGAGACCAGGAAGGTTCCCAGGGCAAACATCGCCGGAAAGACAATCCCAATCGCCGACTCGCCGCCAACTCGGCCGGTGTTCTTCAGCACCTCAACCAGGGTGATGGTGATCAGGCCCGCGACGGCGGCGCCGAGAAAGCCGACCAGCAGGTTGGGGCCCTGGGCGATAAAGTAGCCGCCCACCAGCCCTGGCAGAATCGAGTGGCTGATCGCATCGGACATCATCGCCATGCGCCGCAGCACCAGAAAACACCCCAGCAGCGCACAGGCGCTGGCCACCAGCACGCCGGTCAGCATAATCACAAAGCCGGTGCTCATTGTTCATCGCCTTTCTTGACGCTCGGGCGTGGGTCGGTGGCGGGCAGCATCAGGCCGGATCCTGGGCCTGCGCTGTTCAACGCGAGCGTGCGCTGCCGCCGCCGCCGCCCCCAGTCCCAGACAATTCCTCGCGCCGGAGCAAACAGCAGCGAGGCGATCACGATCGTGGTCAGGCTCAGAATAATCATTGGGCCGGTCGGCAGATTGGCGTCGCTGACGCTGATAATCGCCCCGCTGACCCCCGCCGCCGCACCAAAAAATGCCGCCAGGCCAATCATCAGGCGCAGGCTGTGGGTCCACTGCCGGGCGGCCACCGCCGGCCCGACCAGCATCGCCGCCATCAGCACCACGCCAACCGTCTGCAGGCCGATCACCACCGCCACGACGATCAGCGTCGTGAGCAGGATGCCCAGCCGGTGCGGGTTGAAGCCCAGGCTGGCCGCAAAGGCCGGGTCGAAGGTGAGCAGCTTGAACTCTTTGTACAGGATGCCCACGACCAGCAGGGCCACGCCGCCGAGGATCGCCATCGTGATGACGTTCGAGGCCACCAGCGTGGCGGCCTGGCCGAACAGATATTTATCCAGGCCGGCCTGGTTGGCGTCGTTCTGCTTGGAGATGTAGGTCAGCAGCAGAATGCCGAAGCCAAAGAAGGTGCTGAGCACAATCCCCAGCGCCGAGTCCTCGCTGATGCGCGTGTCGCGAACGATTCGCCCGATCAGCAGCGTGCCAATCCAGCCAGCGACCCCGGCCCCAAACAGCAGCACCAGCGGCGCCTTCGATCCAGTCAGCAGATAGGCGACCGCGATGCCCGGCAGGGCGGCGTGCGATAGAGCGTCGCCGAGCAGCCCCTGCCGTCGCAGCACCGCAAAGCAGCCCAACACGCCGCTGACAATCCCCAGCAGCGCCGAGCCAAGCGCGACATTGCGCAGCGTATAGTCGGTAAAAAGCTCCCAAAACGTATCCATCAGGCGCTCACTTTCGCCACATCGCTCAGCGCGTGCATCCGCCCGCCGTAGGTGCGGGTGATGTTTTCGGTGGTCCAGGTGGTGGCCATCGGGCCGGCGGCGATCATGCGCACATTTAGCAGGGCGACCCAGTCAAAGTAGGCCGGGGCCGACTCAAGATCGTGGTGGACGCAGATGACGGTTTTGCCCTGGTTGCGCAGCTCCTGCAGCAGCAGCACAATCGCCCGCTCGGTCAGCGCATCGACGCCGACAAATGGCTCGTCCATCAGATACAGCTGGGCGTTCTGGGCCAGCGCGCGGGCCAGAAAGACCCGCTGCTGCTGCCCGCCGCTCAGCTGGCTGATCTGGCGGTGGGCGAAGTCGGCCATGCCAACCTGCTCCAGACAGTGCATGGCCTGCTCGCGCTGCTGTTTACCAGGGCGTTTGATCCAGCCGAGCTGGCCGTAGGTGCCCATCATCACCACATCAAGCGCATCGGTTGGAAAATCCCAGTCGACGCTGGAGCGCTGCGGCACATAGCCAACCAGCAGCCGCTGATCGCGGTAGGGCTTGCCGAACATGCTGATCGTGCCGGCGGCGGCGGGCAGCAGGCCCAGCGTAGCCTTGATCAGGGTGGATTTGCCGGCGCCGTTTGGCCCGATAATCGCCGCCAGCACCCCGGCCGGCACCTGCAGGTCAATATCCCACAGAACCGGTTTTTCCTGATAGGCAACCGTCAGATCGTTGATTGAAAGTGGAACATCACTCATGATCGTTTTCCTCGTGTAGAACGGCTGGACGCGGCCAGGCAGGCAAATCGTTTAGCGCAGTGCATTGACGATGGTATCGATGTTATGGCGGACCATGCCGTTGTAGGTGCCCTCGGGCGTGCCCTCGGCGCCCATCGCATCGGAGAACAGCTGGCCGCCGATCTGCACGTCCCAGCCGCGCGACTGGACGGCCTTCTGGACCGCCTCAATCGTGGCCTGCGGCACGCTAGACTCGACAAAGATGGCCTTGATCTTGCGCTCAGCGATAAACTCCGCCAGATCCTGGACATCTGCCGCGCCCGCTTCGGTCGCAGTGCTCATCCCTTGCAAGCCGCGCACCTCGAAACCGTACTGGGCTCCGAAGTAGCCAAAGGCGTCGTGGGCGGTCACGAGAATGCGGCGCTCGGCTGGCAGGCCGGCCGCCTGGGTGGTGACGTACTGGTGCAGCTCATCCAGCTGCTTCAGATAGGCGTCGGTGTTGCGCTGGTACAGGTCTTTCGAGCCAGGGTCGAGCTTTGCCAGCTCGCTGTTGACGGTGCGGGCGGCCTCCTGCCACAGGGTAACATCAAACCAGATGTGCGGATCGTACTTGCCGGCGAACTCCGGTGGCGTGCGCAGCTTGGCCGGATCGATCCCCTCGCTGACGGCGTAGGTTGGCTTGCCGTTGCGGGCCTGCTTGACGAAGATATCGGTCATGCGGCCCTCCAGCTCCAGCCCGCCGTAGAAAATGATATCGGCCTGGTCCAGCTTCTGGATATCGCTGGCGCTGGGCTTGTAGAGATGCGGGTCCACGCCCGGCCCCATCAGCCCGGCCACGACGACTCGCTCGCCGCCAACGTTTTGCACGATATCTTTAATCATGCCAACGGTAGTGGTGACGTTGATCTGGCGCTGGCTCAGGTCGGCGCTGGCGTTGCTTTTTTGCCCGCATCCAACCAGCAAAATCCCGATAATGACGGCGATCATGAGCGCGCTAGTGAAACGATTTTGGAACATAGAAAACTCCTCATAGCATTATTGAAAAATATAGTTAAGTATCCCTACAAGAGCGGGCTAAAAAACTTAACTGAGCTTAGGTCGGCTGCCCGCGTTGGACCTGAATGCGGGCGGCCAGGCGGCTATCCAGCACCCGCTCGACCGGTGGCTGGCCGACCTGGAGCGTCAGCGGCCCATCGAAGGGCGCGCGCTCCAGCAGCACAATCTCGGTTTGGGGCAGCAGCCCAATATCGGCGAGATAGCGCAATCGCTCGGGGTCGCGGTCATCGACCTCAACAATAATCGAGCGCGTGCCAACATCCAGGCTGGCCAGCGAAAGCGAGTCGCGCTGTGGCAACGTGCCATCGCGGGCCGGAATCGGCGCACCGTGCGGATCGAACTGCGGGTTGCCCAGGTACGTGGCGATGCGCTCCTCCAGCGTCTCAGAGAGAAAATGCTCCAGCACCTCGGCCTCGACGTGCACCTCGTCCCACGACATCCCCAGCGCCTCAACCAGATACAGCTCCAGCAGCCGATGGTGGCGAATCATCTCCAGGGCGATGCGCTCGCCAACCTCGGTCAGGCGGACCCCCTCGCGGGCCTGATAGTCGACCAGCTGCAGCGTCTCAAGCTTCTTCACCATCTCGGTGATCGCCGGGGCGCTGAAGCCAAAGTGGGCCGCCAGGCGCCCGTTGGAGACCGGTGCCTCTTCTTGCTGCAAGGTGTAGATGGCTTTGACGTAGTCCTGCACTCCAGGTGTGATGCGCATTCCCTAGCCTTTCTCTTAAGTACTACCTAACTATAAAATTAAGTTGTTTTTTTGTCAAGTGGTACCAGCGGCAATCCAGGGCTTATGGGCCCACGCTTCAGCCATCGGTTTTCTGTGATTCGCCTCCCTTTCATCCCTCCGCCGGAGGGAAACCCAGGGGGTTTTCATCCCCCTGGACCCCCTAAAATTGAGTTTGTGGAGAGATCAGGCGTGTTTAAAATCGAGAACGCATAGGCCCAGCAGCAATCCAGGGCTTATGGGCCTACGCTTTCCCAGGCTGGCGCCCGAGGGGCAGAACATGCCCTATACTTTTAAACCGAGCTTGATCAACTGAAGGGATATCGCTAATGACAGAAACAATCACTGGATGTCTGTGGTGCAGCTATCGCGGGCCGCTGCTGGCCGGCGAGACGGTGAGTGTGGTGAACCCGCAGGTCAGCCTGGCCCACGAGCTGCGCCGCTGCCCGGAGTGTGGCGAGGCGCTGCTCGATGTGCGCTGGCCGGATCGGGTGGTGCGGCGCAAAGCCCGCGAGCACACCCGGCGGTTTCGCAAATCGCTGTGGGTGGTGGTCTACCCGGTGCCATGTGCCTGGTGCGGGAGCACCGACACCGAGGCCTACGAGATCAATGCAACCATCGCCAACCCGATCAGCGAACGCTTCAAGTACGATATCTATCGCTGCCGCACCTGCCAGCGACCAAACGCCGCCTCATATCTGGGCGAGATCCACGTCCATCGCGCCGATCAGGATCGCGAGTACACCGCGCTGTGGCATCTCGACCCGCCGGAGGAGCCGCCAGCCTAGGCATCGGGCCGGGCCGGAAAAACAAAATAATCCGCCGCTCAGCGACAAGTTGATCATGGGGAAATGCAAAAAAATCCCTTCACAATGGGGAAATTTGATAGTCGGCCTGGTTTGACGCTCCTTTGTGCCATATGTTACAATACGGTTTAGACCCCGCCTAAACTATATAAGAGCGGTTGTTTTTTTGAACTATTCGCCTGCGACCCTGTTGGGGCGATTAGGAGTAACGATGGCTAATGATACAAAACAATCTGGTGGACGACGCATTGTGTCCCAGGCCGATGCCGATGCGCTGGTCACTAAAGCAGGAACAACGTCGATCGCCCGCACGCGGGTTGGCCGACCACTACGTGAGCGCGTGCCGCTAAATCGGCGTGAGTTTATGGCCTATGCGACCGCTGGCTCGCTGGCGCTGCTGACCGCGCTTGGGCTTGGCACGATGCTCTCGCCCAACAAAAACGACGAGCTGGTCAAATCCATCGTTGGTGACAGCAACATCATCCCCGGCGGCTTTGCCTACCCGCGGCTTAAAGAGGGCGAGTTCGGCGGCAAGTTCATTCTGACCCGCAGCGCCGACAGCTACACCCTCAACGAGCCGCCGGAGCTGAACGCGGCCGGCAAGTTCTATATCGTACGGGTTGAGTCGGATCCGAACATACCGATCACCGAGAACGGGATCGTGCCGACGAACGATGGGGTGGTTGGGCTGGCAACAGAAGGTTTGCTGGCGATCTATCAGGTGTGTACGCATCTGGGGTGTCTGATCCCGTTCCAGCAGGCCGAGAATCGCTTCATCTGCCCTTGCCACGGCTCAACCTTTCAGCGCAACAGCAACTACGTGCTTGGCCCGGCGCCACGCAACCTCGATCAGTTCCCGATTACGATTGAGGACGGCGCGATTGTCGTCAATACCGGTTTAAAACGCACTGGTCAAACGCACGGATAATGTGTCCAGTCACTAAGGAGTAAGATTATGGCCGTATCGCCTGAAAGCAAGCGCAAAGGACCTGGTGGCTGGCTCACCGAGGTCGGGCGCTCGTTCTTCCCCAGCATGGGCGCAAAAGAGTGGCGTGACACGTTACGCGGCGATGCCGCCCCACGTCCCAACCCACGTATGCGCGTTCATACCAACAGCTTTTGGTATCATATTCGTCCGCGCTCTCTGCCCGAGGAAGCCACCGCGTGGTACTACACGATGGGTCTGGGCTGGATGTCGTTCTTCTTCTTTGTGCTTGAGTCGATCACCGGCCTGATCCTGATGGTCTACTATTCGCCGTCGCCCAACGAAGCCTACGAGACCATGCTCAAGATTATGAACGATGTGCCGCTGGGCGGCCTGATGCGGAATGTTCACCGGCTTGGCGCCCACTTTATGGTCGCGGTGGTGATTCTCCACATGCTCAGGACGTACTTTACGGCCTCGTATAAGGCGCCGCGCCAGTTTATCTGGTTTACCGGCGTGATTCTGCTCTTTATGACCCTGCTGCTCTCGTTCTCCGGCTACCTGCTGCCGTGGGACCAGCTGGCCTTCTGGGCGGTGACAATTGGCTCGTCGATGGCTGATGCCGCCCCTGGGGTTGGCCCGGCGATCGGCAGCCTGCTGCGCGGTGGCGCTGAGATCGGCGCCGGCGCACTGCTGCGCTTCTATCTGCTGCATATCTTTATGCTGCCGATGCTGACGATTATCCTGATCAGCGTCCACTACTACGCGGTGCGCAAGCAGGAGATCTCGCCGATCCACGAGCTGTTCACCAACAAGAAGCCGACCAAGCGCAAAATCCCCTTCCTGCCCGACCAGGTTTTCTTTGAGCTGGCAGTGATTATGATTTTGTCCTTTGCCTTTATCTTTATCAATAATTTCTTCTGGGATGCCAAGCTGGAGAGCCACGCCAACGCCCTGGAGACGCCACAGCACACCAAGGCGCCGTGGTATTTCTTCTGGCTGCAGGGTATGCTCAAGCTCGGCGATAAGATTGTCTGGGGCCTGGGTATCGCCGGCATTGTCTTCGGCGCGCTGTTCCTGCTGCCCTACATCGACCGCAACCCCTCACGCCGCTTTGTCGACCGCAAGTTTGCCCTGGTCGGCGGGATTGTGTCGCTGATTGTGTTCGTCGTTGTCTCCTACGGCGGCCTGCCAGAGTTCGGCATTCAGAAAGTCGGCTCGAACGAGCTGGCGGTCGAGTATGTGCCGGTCGAGGGCGAGGGCATGATCGCCGAGGTTCCCTTCGATAAGCTGCCCAACGAGAAGGTGGTCTACCATCTCTACTATGACGCCACCAAGGATGCCTACGTCGAGGGTGAGTTCGGGATCAACCAGGAGCGCAGCGCACCTGGGTTCGATATCGCCCAGCTGACCCCGGAGACCCGCGAGCTGCTCAGCCATCTCAAGCACGATGTCCAGTACTGGGCCGAGTTCGACCAGCGCTTCCGCCGGCCATTTGTGACTCTGACGATCGAGCCCTGGCTGTATGGGCAAGAAACTGAAGGTGAGCTCCAGGTCGCCGCGCCGTTTATCCGACAGAAGCGGGCCACCCTGGAGATGCGCTGGACGACCATCGAAGAAGTTCGAACCAAAGATGCCAACGGTGTGGAGACGGCTGAGCTGGTCGAGTCGGTTGGCGAGGATGGCCAGCCACTCTTCAGCACCTATATCCAGTCCAAATACATCAACCGCAACAGCATTGTGGAAGTTGGTCATACCGCTCCGCCGCAATAGTGAATTTGTGCGCGTGGCCCAGAAGGTTCTGGCCCACGCGCTACCAGCAATCGTAATGGTTGTCTGGCACGCAGGATAGGGAATATTCATGACAAAAAATATTGCAATTTCGCTGTTCTTTACGCTAGCGACAGTGGCCTTGCTTGGGTTTATCTGGTTTGGCCAGACCTATGACCGCCTGGAAGCCACCAATAAGCGCGAGGTGGCGCTGCAACTTGAGTTTGGCCAGCGCAACTACGAGCAGTACTGCGCCTCCTGCCACGGTCTGTCGGGCGAGGGCGCCGGCCCAGGCAATGCTGGTGCGCCGGCCCTGAATTCGCTCCAGGCCACCAAAGGCCCCGGCACGGAAACGTATACCATCACCAACGGCATTCAGAAGAAATATGGCTCGCTCCGCAACTATGTCGAAGCGATCATCACCAGTGGTATTCGTGGCACGGCCATGCCGGCCTGGGCCGAGCAGGGCATGCGCGGCGATCAGATCCAGGCGATCGCCGCCTATGTCATGGCGATGCAGGGCGGCGCGGTCTCGCCGGTCGCGCTGGAAACCGCCCAGGATTGGAAAGCCACCGAGGTCGCCAAGCTGCCGCCCTCACCAACGCCAAATGAGCCGCCGCTGGACGACCCCGAGGCTGATGCCGGCCGGGCGCAGTTCCGCCGGGTCTGCAGCAGCTGTCACAATGTCACCGACCAGCCGCTGGTCGGGCCGGGCATGGCCGGTCTGTTCTTCCCAGAGGGCACCAAATCGTATGGGACCATTCTGCCGAACGGCAAAGAAGTTAACGATGCCAATGTCCTGGAGTGGATCAAAGTCGGCGGCGGTGGCCCAGGCGTTCACCCGCCGGCGGCTGATGCGCCAGTCGGGGGAACCGAGTATGGCCCGATGCCAGGCCAGGCCGGGATCTACACCGATGAAGAGATCAATCAGATTATTGCCTATCTGAAAACCCTGGAGCGCTAAGGGCCGTAATCGCCGCCGGACACCCAGCGGCCAACAGGCGCCTGGGTGTCCGGCGTGAATCAGCCAGATCAAGGAGGACTTTGTGATTAAACGACTTGACCGAATGGGGATCCATTGGTTTGATATACTGGCATTCGTGCCCTTTGCCCTGATCTACACGGCCTTTGGTGTCTTCTGGACGACCAGCAGCGCTCGGTATATGGCCGGCGATCCAATCGCCGGTTTGCAGATTAAAAAAGATATCATGTACTATCTGCTCTGGTTCTGTGCCAGCAGCTACGCTATCATCGCCAACACGATTGTGTTGTGGAACCGCGCCCCCCGTGGCGGCCTGATCGCCTTTGTGGTGATGCTCGGCGCGATGGTAGCGACCTTCGCGGGCATGACCTTGCTCACCGGAGTATTGAATGACATAATTCCGGCCTCAACCAAGGTGCTCAGCATCGCCATCGGCGACCTGCTGGTGCTGCTGCCCCTGGTCACCGCCTCGGTCGTCTTCGTGATCGCCTGGATTGTGGCCGGGTTTAGCAATCACCTGCGCGAGCAGCCGGTGCTGCAGGGCCTGTCGCGGCTAGGAATCGCCCTGATGGTGATGCCGGTCATCCAGTTTATGGTGATCTACTTCCTGCCCCGCTGGGATGACGAGGTTCGCGGCGTGGTGTTTGTCCACGCCATGAGCCTGGGCCTGATGTGGGGGCTGTTCCTCGGCGGTGGCCTGGCCGCCAATATGCGCCGCCGCAATGGCAATGGCGCCGCCGTGCCTGCCAAGCAGGCGTAGGCACGAACAATCAACCAAAACGAGGCCGGGCGTACAGTCGCCCGGCCTCGTTTTGGTTAAGATTAAGTACCGTGGATTGACTCCGCCACGCTAGCTGGCGTTGCGGCGGATAACCACGGCGGTCATATCGTCGTGGAGGTCGCCGCGGCTCCAGGTGCGGGCGGCGTCGAGGATGACATTGGAGAGCGTGTGGGGGTTGGCGCTGTTCTCGGCCTTGACCAGATTCTGCAGGGTATCCAGCCCAAACAGCTGACGGTCGCCATTTTGCGCCTCAACCACCCCGTCGCTGACGATAATCAGGGCCTCGCCGGGAGCCAGCCGCAGCCGCCCCTCGCCATAGCTGACCTCGCTAAGCACCCCCAGCGGCAGCCCGATCACATCGACATACTCGCACGGCCCATCGGCACACTGCACATGGAGCGGCGCGATCAGCCCGGCGTTGCCAATCTGCACCTCGCCGGAGAGCGGGTCGAGCAGCACATAGCACAGCGCGGTGTTGATCTTCTGGCTGGCCATGCGCGCGTAAAACAGCGGGTTGAGGGTATTGAGCAGCGGGATGGCGTGGTTGCCTGGGCGGCCCTGCAGGTGAATATCGATCACGCTGGTGGCGATCGCCATAAAAAACGCGCCAACCACCCCTTTGCCCGACACATCGCCGACCGCGATGTACCAGCGCCCATCGGAGAGCGGCGCAAAGCTGAAGAAGTCGCCGCCAATCTCGCGGGCCGAGATCGTCTGGCCGGCCACGTGGTAGCCGGCGATCTGCGGCATTGCGGTGGGCAGAAAGCGCCCCTGCACCTCGGCGGCCAGATCGAACTCGCGCTGCAGGCGCTCGCGCTCGGCGCGCTGCTCCATCTGGCGAAAATTCTCCAGCACCACCTCGACCTTGCTGCCCATCGCCTCGACGGCCGCCTGCTCGTGCCGGCCAAAGCCGCCAGGGCGATTGTAGAACGCCAGCACGCCGACCGGGTGGCCCTCAATATGCAGCGGCACCGCTAGCGCCGAGTCGATCCGCGGCCCCGCGCCAACCCGCCGATAGTCGGCGTCGTAGTCCAGCCCCATCGCCCGCCAGACCCGATCCTCGCGCATAATGTGGTGGGCCAGGCTGGCGCGCGACTCGGCCGCCGCCTCGGCCTCGATGCCCCACTGGGCGGCGATCTCGGCGCTGTCGCCCTGCACGAGGACGATCTCGCCGCCGCCGGCGTCGATCAGCTTGGCGCCCTGCTCCAGCACCTGGGCCAGCAGCTCGTTGCGCGGCAGCGAGCGCCCAAACAGGTCGCCCATGCCGCTGAGGAACTGGTACAGCTCCTGCTGGCGGGCCAGCCGACCCCAGCCGCTGCCGGCAAAGTAGGCCAGCAGCGGCATCAGGCCCAGCGTCATCAGCAGCTCGACCGTTGGCGCGCCGAAGATGCCATAGCGGCCGACCGCCACCGCCACCAGCGGCGCAAACAGCAGGTCGGCCAGCAGGGCCACTGTCATGCTGCCGGTCAGCCCAAAGACCAGGGCGGCCTGGGCGATCGGGATCAGGTACAGATAGCGCAGCACCGGCGCCGCAGCCCAGCGACCTTCGGCAATATACATGATGCCGGTGATCAGCAGCAGCAGCACCGCAATGGCGATAACTCTATGGGTTCGTTTATAGGTATTCATCCGCGAATCACCGCAAACATACTAAAGAAGATATTGGTTATATAGCCGGGCAGAATGCTCTGGAAGTAGCGAAACTGCAGGCAGCAGGCGACCGAGTACATGCCCAGATACATGATCAGGCCAGCCAGATTGATCGGACTCTGCCAGCTAGCCTTGATCAGAAAGATGCTCATGTTGGCCACGGTGGTGATCGCCATGGCCTGCCAGAAGTTGAGCTTGTAGATCTGCTGGAGCGAGCGCAGCAGCACGCCGCGAAAGAACAGCTCCTCGGCCAGCGACTGGAACAGCTCATAGCCAAGCGTCCAGGTCATATACGGCCAGGGCTTTAGGCTGATATTGGTAATCCCGCTGAAGCGAATGGTGGTGATAAAGTGAAAGCTGATAATTCCGCCGGCCAGCACCCCAGAGATAATCTGCAGGCCCAGCGAGCGCATCTGGAAGCCATTGGCCTGAAAGCGCTGATCGTGGCGACCCAGGCCCAGTGTCAGCCAGACCGGAATGATGAACAGCAGGCCCCAGTACAGCTGGGGCGAATCGGCCACCCCGGCGCTCAGAAAATGCACCGTCAGATGGCGCTTGGTCAGCAGCGCCACCAAAATGCTGATGCTGGCCCAGACCGCCACCATGATCAGCGCCCGCCGTCCGCCGTGCGGCTGGCGGTACCAGGCGATCCAGCAGAACACGCCGACAAAGACGGCGTAGCTGCCAACCTCGGAGACGATCGCCTGAAATTCCTGGGTGGGCAAGGTCTGCGCCCAGAGGAGGGCCGGCCAGGCGATCAGCAGCGGCACCAGCAGCGCCAGGCCATAGCGCCAGCGCGGGCGCTGCAGCAGGTGGCGGGACGGCGGGTGATCAACATGTTCAAAGGCTAGCAGCGACATAGCAGTTCATCCTTTTTCAAGCTGATGCATTGTAAAGGATGCTTTAAAGACACGCAATCCACTTCGGCCAGAGCAGGCGTTTTCGTGATACCATATCGAAGAATATTTGTGCTATTTGGAACTATGACTGAACATCTATCAACCCAACAACAGCTGCTGGAGTGGTTCGCCACCAACGGGCGCGATCTGCCCTGGCGGCGCACCCGCAACCCCTACCATATTCTGGTCGCGGAGATTATGCTCCAGCAGACCCAGGTCGATCGGGTGATGCCGAAGTATGCGGCGTTTCTGGCGCTGTTTCCGACCGTGGAGGCGCTGGCGGCGGCCTCAACCGCCGAGGTCATTCGGGCCTGGCAGGGATTGGGCTACAACCGCCGGGCGGTCAACCTGCAGCGGGCCGCCCAGGCGCTGGTCGCCGCCGGCTACCCGGCCGATCCAGCCGCCTTTCCCAGCACGCCCGCGGGCTTGCGCGAGCTGCCGGGGATTGGCGCCTACACCGCCGGGGCCGTGGCCTGCTTCGCCTTCGAGCGCGATGTGGCCTTTCTCGACACCAATATCCGCCGCGTCGTCCGCCGCCTCCTGGCAGGCCCCGAGGATCAGCCGCCGGCGACCAGCGAGGCCCAGCTGACCGCGCTGGCGGCGGAGCTGGTGCCGCCCGGCCAGGGCTGGGCCTGGAACCAGGCGATCATGGAGCTGGGCGCGCTGATCTGCACCGCCGCCCGACCGCAGTGCTGGCGCTGCCCGCTGCGGGAGCGCTGCGCGGCCTACGCGACCTGGAGCGCCGCCGACACGAATGCCGATCTGCTGACCTTCACGCCAACCCCGCCCAGGGCGCGCCGCAAGGCCGCCGAGCAGCCGTTTCACACGTCGAGCCGCTACTTTCGCGGGCGGATCATCGAGGCGCTGGGCCAGCTGGCCGACCACGAGGCCCACCCGCTGGCCCAGCTCGGGCCGCTGGTGAAGGACGGCTGGACCGACGCGGAGCTGGCCTGGCTGGCCAAGCTGGCGACCGGCCTGGCCAACGACGGCCTGCTGGTCTGGCGCGAGCAGCCTGGGGACGACCTGGCGCTGTGGAGCGTGGCGCTGCCGGGGTAGGGGAGCCGATCCACGAAGGACACGAAGGATACGAAAAAGGGCCGTAGATCTAGGTTTTAGCCAGATCGGCGGCCCTTTTGTGCGTACACCTACACCTCGCCGCTGTGGCCGAGGATCATCAGGGCCTGGTAGGCGCGGTACATGGTCAGGATGTCGCTGTCGGTGTAGTTGACGGTGCGGTCGGCGACGCGCTCGGTGCTGGGCATCAGGGCGGCGCGGTCGGCCTGGGCGCTGGTCTCGAAGTCCAGCTCGATCGTGTACGGCCCCGGCGGCAAATAGGGGATGAGCGTGCTGACCCGCGGGATGGCCTGCTGGGCGCCGTCGGCAATCATGCGGCAGGCCTCGGTGGGGTGGAGCGACTCGGCGGCGTAGCGGCTGGTCGAGCGCTTGGTGGCGACCCCGATCAGCCCGGCGCCGAGCGTGCGGCGCACCTCGTGGATGGTCCACTCGTCGCCGGACACCAGCGCCACCGGGACATCAAAGCCGACCCCGGCCACCGCCGCGTTCAGCAGCGCCTCGTCAACCGTCGTGCCGTTCAGACGGGTCTCGTAGGGGCTGTAGGTGTGGTTCAGCACGCCCCAGCGGGCGCCCGCCGCACCGTGGTAGCCGATCATAAACAGCGCATCAAACGAGCGGTCGAGGCCCTCAAGCATGTAGTTGGTCTTGACCCGCCCCTGGATCAGCCGCACCCGTGGGTCGAGGCTGCGCGGCAGGATGGTGCGCATCGCGCCGTGGGCATCGTTGACAACGATCGAGTGGGCGCCGGCCAGAAATGCGCCCTCGATCGCCGCGTTCACCTCGGCGGTCAGCAGGTCGCGGCCCTCCTGCCAGGCGGCGCCCCCGCTTGGGCGACACTGCTCCCAGTCAACAATCCCGGCCACACCCTCGATGTCGGCGGAAATATAGATCTTCAATTTAAACCTCGTGCTTCATGCTTTCCAGACAATCTTCAATCACCTCGCGCAGCGCCGCGCTGTCGAGGTCTTTTTTATCCAGCAGGGCGATCGCGCCGACCTCCAGGCCGCGGCGGCGAAACTCGCGATCGGGGTAGGCGCTGATCAGAATCACCCGCGTGCTGGGCGCGGTGGCCTTGATCCAGTGGGTGCAGATAATGCCATCCTCATCGCCGAGCACCACATCGACCAGCGCCAGATGCGGCAGGCTGCGGGCGGCCTCGATGGCCTCCTGGGTGGTGGCCACCTCCAGGATAAACGCCTGCGGGCAGACTTTGCCGACCATCCGGCGCAGGTGCTGGCGATAGCGGCTGTTGTCATCGACCAGCAGCACGGTGATCGGCGAGTTCGGCGCGGCGAACGGGGTCTCGGCCAGCACCGCCAGCGGCAGCTCGGGGTGCTGGGAGAGATAGTGGACCGCCTCCAGGCGGCTCTGCACGTTCAGCTGGCGGTACAGCCGGGTCAGATGGTTCTCCACGGTTTTGACGCTCAGGTTCATGCGCCGGGCGATGGTGTGGTTGTCGTCGCCCTGCTGCAGGCACCAGAGCAGCTCGCGCTGGCGCTGGGTCAGGGCCACATCCGCAACCTGCACCTGCGGGCCGCGCATCAGCCTGGTCAGTAGCGGGCTGCACACCCAGCGCTCGCCCGCCAGCACCCGCTGGATCGCCAGGCGCATATCGTCGAGCGGCTGATCCTTGAGATGGTAGCCGTCGACGCCGGCCTGCAGCAGCCCCTGGACGTAGACATCATCGTCGTAGGCGCTGACGACCAGAATCTTCAGGCCGGGGTAGGTGGCACGAATCTGCCGGACGGCCCGCAGCGGGTCGAAGCTCGGCATGCTCACGTCGATCACCAGGCCGTCGGGCTTGTGCTCGGCCAGGGCCACAATGACGCCTGGCCCATCGCCAACCTGGGCCACTACCCGCAGATTCGGCAGATCGTTGATCGCCGCACAGATGCCTGCCCGCACCACCGCGTGATCGTCGGCGACGACAATCCGCGCCTGCTGAGTCTCGTCATTGAGTTGCATCACACCCTCGCTTATCCTGCTTTAGGGGATTTCCCCCAAGCATATTGAGGGGAATCGCTCTAGTAAATTAGGGGAGTAGGGGTTGAGTGGATCGCGTCGTGATCGCTATACTACTCAGTATCACTTGAAACGTTCCCTGCAATCGTGCCACAACCTTGAGGTTTAGGCAAATCACCTTTCTTCAGCCCCGACCTGGATTGACACAGATTTTCTCAAATCAGCGACGCTGCGATCCGCCCTGGGGACAGTTTCACCTTCCGGCTGCTGAAGAGGCCGCCCTATCCTGAGCCTTCCAGTGTTGAAAGGAGCTGCGCGCACCCAACTGCTCACGCTTGAATAATCGCTATATCAGTGCTGAAATTTGTTTTTGTTCGACAAAGGAGTCCCCCAAATGCAAGCTCGTAAACGCTTCTCGTTCATGCTCGTCGTGGTGCTGGCCTCGCTGATTATCGCCGCCTGTGGCGCCGAGACCCCCGCCACCACCGCCCCATCCGCCAGTGGCGCCGCCGCAGTCAGTGGCAAAATCTCCCTGCTGTTGCCCGACACCGATACCACCCGCTACGAAACCGCCGACCGCCCCTACTTCGAAGCTAAAATGAAACAGCTTTGTCCTACATGCGAGGTTATCTATAACAACGCCAATGCCGATGCTAGCCTGCAGCTTCAACAGGCCGAAGCGGCCCTGACCAACGGCGTCCAGGTGATGGTCCTCGACCCGGTTGATTCGGCCGCTGCCGCGATCATCGCCGACAAGGCCAAAGCGCAGGGCGTTCCGGTTATTTCCTACGATCGCTTGATCCTCAACTCCGATGGCGTCAGCTACTATATCTCATTCGACAACGAGCAGGTCGGCAAGCTGCAGGCGCAGAGCCTGGTTGATGAACTGGCCAGACTGGGCAAAACCAACCCCCAGATTGTGATGATCAACGGATCGCCAACTGATAACAACGCTGCCTTGTTCAAAAAAGGCGCGCACAGCATCTTCGATCCGCTGGTTGCCGCTGGCAAGCTGACGATCGTCAAAGAATACGACACCCCCGGCTGGAGCCCAGACGAGGCCCAGAATGAGATGCAGCAGGCGCTGACCGCCATGGGCAACAAAGTCGATGGCGTCTACGCGGCCAACGACGGCACCGGCGGTGGCGCCATCGCCGCAATGAAGTCGGCCGGCCTGAACCCGCTGCCGCCAATCACCGGCCAGGATGCCGAGCTGGCCGCAGTGCAGCGCATTATTGTCGGCGAGCAGTATATGACTGTCTACAAGGCCATCAAGCCTGAAGCCGAAGCCGCCGCTGAGATCGCCTACGCACTGCTGACCAAAACCCCGGTCAACAATGCAAGCTCTAAAGTTGCCAATGGCAAGCTGGATGTTCCATCCGTGCTGCTGACCCCACTCGCTGTCACGAGCGCCAACATCGGCGACACCATCGTCAAAGATGCATTCTGGTCGCTTGAGCAAATCTGCACCGGCGACTTTGCCGCCGCCTGTGCAACCGTTGGGCTGAAATAGGACTTCGCTAGCCAACGCTGGGCGAACGAGCGGGTATCGCTCGTTCGCCCAGCGCCCCTGAGAAAATACACGTAGCGCGGCTCTAGCTGAATTCCTGGCTTCGCCAAGTGGCTCCTAGCGCCCAAAGGAGAGCGTACCCATGGCAGCAAATCCTACTCCAGTCTTGCAGCTCCGCCAGATCAGCAAGCGTTTTGGCGCGGTGCAGGCGCTTTCAAATGTTGATTTTGAAGTTTATCCCGCCGAAGTCGTGGCTCTGGTCGGTGACAACGGCGCTGGAAAATCCACCCTGGTCAAAACAATCGCCGGAGCCTACCGTCCCGACTCCGGCCAGTATATATTTGAAGGTCGTGAAGTCACCATCCATACCCCGCGCGAGGCCACGAACCTTGGAGTTGAAACTGTCTATCAAGATTTAGCGTTATGTGATAATTTAGATGTTGTGGCAAACTTATACCTTGGCCGCGAGGGTGTTCGGGTCACCGGCCCGCACCCGCTGCATTTGCTAAGCGAAGTTGAAATGGAACGCAAAGCCACCGATGTGCTGCGCGAATTAAGTGTTAAGATTCCGAATGTGCGCAGCCAGATTGCGACGCTTTCCGGCGGCCAGCGCCAGTCGGTGGCGGTCGCCCGCTCGGTGATGTGGAACTCCAAAGTCGTCCTGCTTGACGAGCCGACCGCCGCGCTTGGGGTTGAACAGACCTTTCAGGTCAAGGAACTGATCAAGCGTCTGCGTTCGCGCGGGCTGGGCGTGGTTGTGATCAGCCACAATCTGGCCGATGTCTTTGAGGTAGCGAACCGCGTCGTGGTGATGCGCCTCGGGCGCCGGGTTGCCACGTTTGACACCAGCCAATCAACGGCCCAGGAAGTGGTTGGGGCGATCACTGGCGCGACATTGCCGGCTGCGGTTGCCGCCGGGTAGACAATCAAATGTACGACGCTGTACGGGCGTTAGGAGTTTTTTTACGATGAAACAGGTTACCCCACATACCCGTTCCGACATGCCAGCAGTAGAGAAAGAGGCGCTCTGGCCCAGTATTGTGCGCCGCTTTCAGCAGGGCAACGTAGGCCCGCTGCCGGTCCTGATTGGCCTGGCGATGATTGCGTTGGTTTTCCAGATCGCCAACGATAAGTTTCTAACCCCGGTTAACTTAACCAACCTGACCGTTCAGATTGCGTCGATGGGCACGATCTCGGTTGGGATTGTGCTGGTGCTGCTGCTGGGTGAGGTTGACCTTTCGGTCGGCGCGGTCAGCGGCCTGGCGTCGGCGGTGATGGGGGTGCTCTCGGTTAAGCAGGGCTGGCCGGCCGGTCTGGCAATTCTCGCCGGGATCGCAACCGGGACGCTGATTGGCACCTTGCAAGGCTTCTGGATTGCGAAATTTCGCGTGCCTTCGTTTGTGGTCAGCCTGGCCGGATTGCTGGCCTGGCAAGGAGCCCTGCTGTATGTGCTGGGGACAACCGGCACAGTCAACCTGACCGATAAAACAATTATCGGAATTGCCAACTCGCGGGTCTCGATTGAAGCTGGGTTTGTGATCGGGATAATCGCGATTGTGGCCTATGCCGCCATTCTGATCGCCGAGCAGCGCGGACGCCAGGCGATGAATCTTCCGGTTCAATCGACGGTTATGCTGGCCTGGCGAATCGGGCTGATTGCGCTGGTGACGGTGGTGACAATCGGTTTCATGAGCATCAATCGCAATCCAAATGTCGAGGCGGCAGCGGTGCGCGGCATTCCTTCGGCGGTTGTTATCTTCATCGCTGTGTTGATTATATTTGACTTCATCACCCGCCGAACCCGCTTTGGCCGCTATATCTATGCCGTCGGTGGCAACGTTGAGGCGGCCCGGCGCGCCGGAATCAATGTCAACGGTATTCGCATCGCGGTCTTTATGCTGTGCTCGACGCTGGCCGCCTGTGGCGGTGTTCTGGCCGCTTCGCGCCTGTATGCTTCCAATCAAGCGTCTGGCGGCGGCGATACGTTGCTGAATGCGATCGCCGCCGCTGTTATCGGCGGCACAAGTTTGTTTGGCGGCCGGGGCCGAGTCTGGTCGGCGCTGCTCGGGGCGCTGGTGATTGGCGCGATCGCTAACGGCATGGATTTGCTGGCGATGTCTTCCGCGATCAAATTTATGGTCACTGGAACCGTGCTGCTGATCGCCGTTACCCTCGATGCCTCGACCCGCTCACGCCGCGAAAATACTGGGCGTTAGCGATCGGGGAGTGCTCCCGCGCTCAATCGGCTGCCGCCCGATCCTGGAACGTTCCCTGGTGACGCCCGGCAGACAAATGGTCAGCGATCGGCTGTAGGACGCTCCTATAGCCGATCGCTGTTTTCTGAATCATGAGGAGCGTTTATGGAATCGCTCGTTCGCTGCCTCAATGTGTCGAAACATTTTGGGACCCTGCCGGTGCTGCAGGATCTCAGCTTTGATCTGCGGTCAGGCGAGGTGGTGGGTCTGACCGGCCTCAGCGGCGCCGGCAAATCGGTGCTGGTGCGCATGTTCGCTGGTCTCGAAGCTCCCAACAGCGGCGCAATTAGCCTTGATGATACTCCGGTCACCTCGTCGGGGCAGGTCCACGCCCTGGGAATTGCCGTGATCCATCAGCACCCGGCCCTGGTCGAACACCTCGATGTCAGCGAGACGATCTTTCTGGGCCACGAGGTCGGCGGGCTGCGGCGGCTCTCCTGGCTGAATACGCCCAACCAGCGGGCCATGGACAACAGCGCCAGCCACATCCTGGCCCAGCTTGGGGTCAGCGTGCCATCGCTCCGTGAGCGCGTCGGCAACCTGTCGGGCGAAGATCGCCAGATGCTGGCCATCGCCCAGGTGCTGGCCCGCTCGCCCCGGCTGGTCGTGGTTGATGAGCCGACCACGCTGCTGCGCTACGAGTACCAGCAGACGCTGCTCGAGCTGATTCGCACGTGGCAAAGCCAGGGCGTGGCGGTGCTGTTCAGCAGCCAGAACCTCGATCACCTGTTTGCGGTGACCGACCGGATTCTGGTGCTCCGCCACGGGCGGCTGGTGCTGGCCGTCGATACCGATGCGACCAGCCGCGAGTCGGTGGTCAGCGCCCAGATCGGTGCCAGCGATCAGCAGCATCTGACGCCGATGATTTGGGCGCTCGACAGCTACCACCGCGCCCGCGAGCAGGCCGAGACGCTCCGTCAGCAGCGCCGGGTGCTGGAGCACGATCTGGCGGCCCAGGACACGCTCAACCGCCAGCTGATCGCCCAGCTGGCCGAGCAGGTCACCAGCCTCGACCGGGCCAACACCGCCCTGCAAGATGCCCAGCGCCGCCTGCTGAGCGAGCGCGAGCAGGAGCGCAAGGCCCTGGCCCGCGAGCTGCACGACCAGGTGATCCAGGATCTGGTCAGTCTGAACTACGCCATCGATGAGCTGCGCGCCGATATCGCCGACCCCGAGGACTCCCACGACACGATTATTGAGCTGCGCGATAGCATCCGCGGCCTGGTCACCGCCGTCCGCGATATCTGCGGGGTCCTGCGCCCGCCGACGATCGACAGCCTGGGCGTCGGCGCGGCCATCCAGTCGTTCAGCAGCGAGTGGAGCAGCCGCAGCGGGATCGCTGTGTCGCTGGAGATCGAGGAATCGCTCGGCCGGCTGCCCGATGCGATCGAGATCTCGATCTTCCGCATGATTCAGGAGGGCCTGAGCAATGTGCGCAAGCACGCCCAGGCCAGCGCGGTCCAGATCAGCCTCAAGTCCACCTCGCAACGCTCGCTCCTCCTCACCATCGCCGACAACGGGCGCGGGCTGACCGATGACACCAACCTGGCCGCGCTGGCCGCCGCCGGTCACTACGGGCTGCTCGGCATCAGCGAGCGGGTCGCCCTGGTCAAGGGGCGCTTTCGGCTGCACCAGCAGACCCGTGGCGGTGTGATGCTGGAGGTCGAGATTCCTCACGCCCGCGTCGAGGACGACGAGGACGAGTTCTTCTGAGCGCAGAGATACGCTTTTGAGCCCCGCTTGACACCCCGAGGAGAAACAGCTACACTACCTAACAAATGTTAGTTCAATCACCACAAAATCTAACCGATATCTCACCAGCCCGCGAGCGCGTCCTCGACGCGGCGGAACAACTCTTCAGCCAGCGCGGATACGCCTCGGTAACTATGCGGGCGATTGCCACGCAGCTACAGATGAAAGTTTCATCGCTGTACTACCACGCCCCCAATGGCAAGGAGGAGCTGTTCGTGGCGGTGATCATGCGCAACGTGCAGCGCCACGAGCAAGGCCTGCGTGAGGCGCTCGCTAGCGCTGGCAGTTGGCAGCAACAGCTCTACAGCGCCGCCCACTGGCTGCTTGCCCAGCCGTCGCTTGATATGGGCCGCTTTGCCATGATCGATCAACACGCCCTAAACAGTGAGCATGCGGAGCAGATTATCACGGGCATGTACACGGCCCTGTTCGCCCCGCTGGAGCTGGTCTTCGCTGAAGCACAGGCCCGGATCGGGGCGACGACTCCGAATCCTTTTGTCCTTGCCGGGGCATTTGTTGCGCTTGTCGAAGGCTTTCGCAATGCGCCACCTCCGCCGAGCAGCTTCCCGCTTAACACGACGCAGGCGCTTGATAGCGTGCTTGCGGTGCTGATCAAAGGTCTTGAGGCAGGTTAAATTTTTTAGCTCAGTAACCTAACGAATGTTCGCTCGTTTTTATATACTTGATCGTCCTTTTGCACAGATTTGGAGCAGTAGTATGACCCGGATTGCCATTGTTGCCTCGGGAACCCGCGGCGATGTCCAGCCGTATGTTGCGCTGGGCCAGGGCTTGAAGCAGCGCGGATACAGCGTGCGCGTGCTGACCAGCGCCAATTTTGCGCCGTTCGTCACCGAAGCCGGTCTTGAGTTCCACTCCATCGGTGCGAGTGTCGAAGAACGGCTGCAGAGCGCCGAATGGCGCAAGACGCTGGAAAGCAACAATTTCCTGAAAATCATGGCGCAGATGCAGCGGGAGATGAAGCGCGAGGCAGCCGCAAGCGTCGAGCGCATTCCCGAACTGCTCACGGGCAGTGACCTGATTGTGACCGGGATGGCCGGTCTGGCGGGCGTGTTTAGTATCGCCGAGCGGCTCAAGATCCCGGTGATCCAGGCGCATGTCTTTCCGTTCACCCCAACGAGTGAATTTCCCAGCCCCCTTGTGACGAAGCTGCCGTTTGGGCGGACGCTCAATCGGCTGTCCTTTCATGGCATGCGGCAGATATTCTGGCAGAATTTCAAAGTCAGCGATGCGATTACCCGCCAAGCGCTGGGGCTAAAAAAGGCGCCGTTCTGGGGACCGTATCGCTCGCTGGCGTCCAGGGATGTACCGGTTCTGTACGGATATAGCCAACACGTCCTGCCGCGTCCCAGCGATTGGCCTGCGAGTCACCATGTCACCGGGTATTGGTTTCTCGATACCCCGCCGGATTGGACGCCCCCAGCTGACCTGGTGGATTTTCTCGACGCAGGTGAACCGCCGATCTACATTGGTTTTGGCAGTATGGGCGGCCGCAATCCTGAAGCGACAGGCGCAATCGCGCTGGAGGCGCTGGCCCGCTCAGGTCAGCGTGGGGTGCTGGCCACCGGGTGGGGCGGTTTGCAGGCGGCGGATCTGCCGGAGAGCGTCCACATGGTTGCGGCGATCCCCCACACCTGGCTGTTTAAGCACATGGCGGCAATCGTTCATCATGGCGGCGCAGGCACAACCGCCGCCGGTTTGCGCGCGGGTGTGCCATCCATCATTGCACCCTTCATGGGCGATCAGCCGTTCTGGGGGAAACGGGTCGCGGATTTAGGCGTCGGAACACGGCCCATCCCGCAGAAAAAGCTCACCGCCAAACAGCTGACTGAAGCAATTCTCGAAGCGGTGACACATAAAACCATGCGTCAGGCGGCGCACCGATTGGGGCAGCAGATCGAGGCTGAGAGCGGGATTGGCAACGCGGTCGCCATTATTGAGCGCTTTTGTAGCGGAGGGTCAATCCGCGCCACGAAGCCCTAATCACAGCGCCAGGTATCGAGATCGTTACCGGCGATCGGGCAAATGCTATGCGCCGCCGCCCAATTGTGGCCTATAATCTCCATGCTGATAATTAGCATAGATGAAAGGAGCTGCAATGAGCGACACAATGGCAACCTATGGCTTTGGGACGGATCTGAACCTGCCGTATGAGCAGGCGATCGAGCAGGTCACAGCGGCGCTCAAGGCTGAGGGCTTTGGAGTCCTGACCACAATCGATGTTCGCGAGACTTTGAAGCAGAAGCTTGATGTTGAGTTCGAGCCGTACATTATTCTCGGCGCCTGCAACCCGCAGCTGGCCCACCGGGCCTTCCAGGTGGCCCACGAGATCGGCCTGCTGCTGCCGTGCAACGTGATCGTCCACCGCCACGGCGCGGGCACACGGGTCGATATCGTCGATCCAATGGCTATGCTCGGCGTGGTCAATCACCCGGATCTGGTCGCGATCGCCAACGAGGCCAACGAGCGCCTGCGCCGCGTGGTCGAGAGCCTGGGAGCTGGCAGCTAGCAGCTGGCAGCTAGTATTTAGCGGTAATATCCCGTAAGGTTAATAGCCACGATAAGAGTGTTCTATGGCATAGTAAAGCCGTAGAATCAACTAACAGTGGGTGCAAACCGAGCAACATCTTACAGCTAGCCAGGTGGGTCACTTGTCTTGTGTATCGCCATTGGATGCTGCCTTTGCTACGCGCAATAGCTTGCTCTGCGTAGCAATCAATGGCACTAGGGGTGTCAAATGACCCACTAGTGGGTCACTTGCCCTGAGCGTCGCCATTCCTGAAGAACCGTTGGGCGAGGTATTGTCCGGCGCGTATATGCCCCTGAGCCACCTTGGCTATGCCGCCGCTGCCGCTGGCGCGCCCGCCGGGCCGCGCGCTTGCCGCCCCACACAAACGGCGTCGGGTTCCGGTTCCACGCCGCTGCCACCGCTTCGAGGGCGTCAATAATCATGGTCGGCGTCGTCGGATGCGTGCCTTCTACCGCCCGGCGCTTTACGACCCGCTGGATTGACTCGGCCATGTTCAGCCAGCTGCCACCCAGGGGCGTGTACAGCAGCATAATCCCATGATCCATACACCAACACACCCACTCGGGATTGGTATGCCCGACCAGATTGTCCAAAACCAGCAGCATCCGCAGCGGTGGCAGTTCAGCGCGCAACGTAAACCGCCGGCTGAGATCCGTTTGCCAGACCATCCATGCCGCCCGGTGCGCCGCCGAGGGTACGCTGGTGGCACAGAGCGGGAGGGCGTCGACGATGGCACCTAGTTGCTCCTTGAGCCAGGGCAAGAGGACCGCGTTGGTACAGGATGTCACACCCTTTACCCGCACGTGGCCATCACGGGGATGAAATAACGTCAACAGCTTAGCTGTACCATTCCGCACATATTCATGCGGGTGTTGGACCGGATGGCCACTGCGGACCCACTGCGTGCCGGGGGTGGGAGTCGTTTGAAAGGGTCCGGCTTCATCCTCGCACCAGACGTCCAGGCCGAGGGCCTCCCCGAACTGGTACGCACGTTCAATTAAGTTTTTTTTGCTGTACTATCGGGATCAGTGACGATCACGGTTCCCTGCTTGCGCACGCGCACGGCGGTGCCGGTGGCACACCAGGCCTGGTCACGCTGCCAGCGCAGGCCGGCATCATGGAGCGTGCGCCAAATCGTGTAGGTGCTCACGGTTGGCAAGCCATCGGGGGCCGTGCGTAAGGCACGCTGCAGCAAGGTCAGGGACCAGGTGACGGTGCCATCCGGGCCGGCCTCGGGGGTGCGCCGGACCTCAGCCAGAATCCGCTCACGCTCTTGGGGACCGTAGACGGGCGGCGATCCGCCACCATGACGGGGTTCGAGAGCACTGAGTCCTTCGACATTAAACCGCGTCACAAGGTGCGCGACAGCATCATTGGAGCGGCGTCCAATGGTCTGGGCGGCGGCCGTGTAGCTCAGACCGCTGGCCACGGCCAGGATGAGCTTGGCCCGTTCTACATGGGCGGTTGGCTCGCTCCGTGAACGGCTGATCTGTTCCAACACGACGCGTTCCTCTGCGGTCAGCGGACGGAGTGGGTTGTGTTGCCGACGGGTCATAGGACAGCTCCTGCGCACGCGAAAGGGTACGACACCAGCATACAGCGGTTTTCCAGGAATGGCAATGGGCAGGGCAAGTGACCCACTAGCAGCCAGCTACTGGCTACTACTCGCCCCAACCTTCACATCCAGCCGCTGCTCGGCGGACAGCCGCTCCAGCGCGTAGTCGTGCAGGTCGACAAAGCGCATCGCCTCGGCCAGGGTCGGGTGGACCGCCTGGATCTGGCGGAACATCTCCTGGGCGATCGCCCGGTAGGTCGGGTGGCCCTGCGGCGCGGCCCGCAGCTCGATCAGGTGGTAGGCCTCGCGCAGGTTCAGCTTGATCCGCCAGCGAATCCGGTAGGCGAACGGCACAAGATACTGGGCCGCCGCCGGGAGATCGGTCTCGATGGTGGCGATCACGTCCGCAGCGTTGTCGAGCGCCGCCGCGTAGCGCGCCGCCAGACCGGCATCGACCAGCTCCGCCGGCGTGATGTAGCCGTGAGCGGTGGTGTAGCGCTGGCGCTCCTGGGTCAGGATGCGGTGGCGGTGCAGGTCGCGGTAGGCCCCGATGTCGGCCAGCAGATCAAATGTGTAGTAGGCCTCCTCGAAGGCCCGGCCAGGCCGCTGAAAGCGCGAGGCCCGCTCGCCGACATAGCCGCGCAGAATCTCCAGCCGCTCCGCCGCCGAGAGCCGGGCGGCGTGCCCGCGCACCGTCTCCAGCGGGTGGTCGGTGTGGGGATACAAAATCGCCGCCACCGTATTGATCTCGGCCTGCGGATCGAACTCGACCAGCTGCACGCCGCGCTGGGTCGCTGGCTGAGCCGCCGCAACTCCCGCCGCCCAGGCGCCACCAGCCTGGCGCATGCGGGCCAGATACTGGCTGTACTGGGCGCCGCGCTCGGTCTTGGCCCGCTTGACGAACGAAGGGATCAGCTGATCCAGCTCGTCCTGCAGCGCCGCGCCTACCGTGCGCACCTCGGTGTGGTCGGAGCCGGCCAGCTTGGTCAGCAGGTACTCAAAGGCCCGCCCATTGCCGAACATGCCCACGTTGGTCAGGGTGGCCATCGGCAGCAGCCCGCGCAGGAGATCGAAGCCCTTGGCCTTGGTTGCGCTGGCGTAGGCCCGCTCGGAGGTCTGGGCATCGCGGGGCGTGTTCGACTGCACCCAGCGTAGGGTTGGCTCGATCAGCTCGCTGTAGGTGGCGAACAGCGTGTCGAGGGTCGCCGCGTAGCGGGCGGCGTGGGGCGAGGCCATGATCTGCGGCTCGCGGTAGTAGCGGTAGCGGCCGGCGACCTGGCGGTTGAACGCAACATAGCGGGTGGATTTCTCCAGCGGATCGATCCCCAGGCGGCTATCCTCCAGCGCCTTGGCGGCGATATTGCTGACGCTCTCGCAGGCCACGTGGGCGCCGCCAAGCTCGGCCACCGAGTCATCGCCATAGCCGATCAGGACCCGCTC
>JACCRK010000048.1 GCA_013813565.1 Herpetosiphonaceae bacterium | reverse complement strand
CTCGCACGCTATACCGTGCAGTACGCCCGACGCTCGCAGGAATTTGAGTCGATTACCAATCCCACCCGCTATACCACCCAATTTCGGTCGCCGCAATTAACCTTATGGGATATTGCCGATAGTGAATGGTATCAAGTGCTCCGGGTGCAGCGTGGCCGATCACGCCTGCGGCCGCGCGTCCCATGGAACCAATTGGCGTTTCCTCTGGAGGCAGCATAGATCCTTCGCTACTGCATGCCAGAAGCAGCTCGTACAGCAGCGAAGGCTCGCGTAGGTATGAGAGGGAGGGTGAGTACGTATGGGCATCGCGTATAGTGTGCTCCGCCGCAGCAGGATTGTCGATATCTGGATGATCGTGGGGATGGTGCTTGTGTTGAGCAGCTGTGCATCCAAGGGCGAGAAAACGCCAACGGTCGCCACCACAGGTATTCAGCACTCAGGATCGCTTCCACACCAGCCAGGTCCAACCACCACTCCAACGACGAATAGCGTACGACCAGCCACGTTGGTTGTCGCCGTGCGCGTGGTCAAGCCGCGCACCCATATCACGATCAGTGTCGATGGAATAACGGTGCTTGACGGCGTTCGCGAGGCTGGATGGAGTGGGAGGTATACGCCCAAAGAAACCATTCTTGTTCAGACGTCTGATGAAACTGCTACTGAGTATGCAGCGCAAGGCGCTGCATTTGTTCCACTCGGGACGTCGCCAGGCCGAGCGACGACATTTGAATATCTGCGCTAGTGGCTGAGCACGGGTTCTATTTCTACACGCATACGGCGCAGAGTATCGGCCAGAGTCATTGCAAGTATGTGTTGGGGATGATGTGGCTGAGTGTGAGCGTAGGCATGCGCTGAGGCTTGAGATAGTGACCAATACCTACCCCAGGCGCTGAATTTGGCCAGTGCTGACAGCATATGGTGTCCCAATCATATTTGATCAGTCGTCATCATCTCGTCTATAATGTCAAGGATACGGTAGGGATTCAGATCCCTCCCATTCCCTGTCTATCACCTGCTGAGGTGGCCTATGAGCCTGCTGCCCGCTGACCTTGCAACGTGCCTGCGCGTTCTGCAAGCTATCGCCGATGATCACGCCCAGATTAACGCCCACGAAGGCTTGAAAACGCTCATCGCTAAGATCAATCGCGATGGCCGCAAGCGCGAGCGCCGGCTCGCCCGCGATGCCAACGTGCGCCATGATCGCGAACTGATCGCGGCCACCGGGCTGGTGGCGCAACGCCAGCCCCAGCCCGCGCTCCCCGCGTCGGAGGGCAAGGATCTCGCCATCGCACGCACCTGCTATGTCTGCAAACAGCCCTTCACTCGCCTCCATGGGTTCTACCATCAGCTCTGCCCCAGCTGCGCCGATCTCAACTATGCCAAACGCTTGCAACGGGCCGATCTCAGCGGTCGTGTCGCACTGGTCACCGGCGGGCGGATCAAAATCGGCTATCAGATGGCGCTGCGCTTTCTCCGCGATGGGGCGCAGGTGCTGGTGACAACGCGCTTCGCCCACGATGCCGCGCGCCGCTTCAGCGCTGAGGCCGACGCCGCCCAATGGATCGATCGCCTGACGATCCATCACCTTGAGCTGCGTGATATAGCTGCGGTTGAGGCGTTTGCCCGGCACTTGCTGGCCAGCCTGCCCGCAATCGATATCCTTATCAACAATGCGGCCCAGACCATCAAGCGCCCGCTGGAGTTCTACCGCGACCTGATCCGCGCTGAGCAGGCAGGCGCCGCGTTGCCAGCCACCGCCCAGCGTGTGCTGGCTTCGGCCAGACCCATGGCATTCCTGGAGCAGCAGCCGGACTACCCGCGCGATCCGGCGCTGGCGCCCTATTTCCCCGCTGGCCTGCTCGACCTTGATGGCCAGCAGATCGATCTGCGCCCGGCCAATAGCTGGGTGCTGAAGCTCGATGAGGTCAGTACGCTGGAACTGCTGGAGGTACAGCTGGTCAATGTTGTGGCGCCGTTTCTCCTGGTCAGCCAGCTCAAGCCGCTCCTGTGCCGATCGCGCTTTGCCCGCCGCTTTGTGATCAATGTGTCGGCGATGGAAGGGCAGTTCAATCGCGGCACCAAAACGGTGTATCACCCCCACACCAACATGGCCAAGGCGGCGCTGAACATGCTGACGCGGACCTCGGCCAACGACTATGCGAAAGATGGCATCTGGATGAACAGCATCGACACCGGCTGGATCACCGATGAGAAGCCCTTTGAGCGGAAAGCGCGCCATCAGGCCAGTCAGGGATTTTATGCGCCGCTTGATGAGATCGATGGGATGGCCCGGATGTACGACCCGATTGTGCGCGGCATCCTGGAACCCGACGAGCCATGGTATGGCTATTTCCTCAAGGATTTCGTGCCGCACCCGTGGTAAGAGCTGCCAGTGCATGCGCTGGCTACTGCACTGGGACTCGGTGCGAGAGGATCTCCTCACGGTGGTTCGACCGAAAGTCAAAACCATCCAGCGCCATCGCCTGGTGGGCGATGTGCGATCAACCCTGGGCCGCTATCGAGGACACGTCTCTGCTCCAGCGGATCTGACACAACCGCTTATAGGCCTAACACCAAGTATGACTCTGCTGGCGAACCCACTATGAGCGCTAAACTGCGGGGGAGAACCAGCGACAGACGACATCTCCCAGTATACAATTGATGGCATTGGCCCGATGTCGAAATCCACGTTGGAGGAGGTGTCCCCAGGGATTCCGGCCAGCGTGAGCAACCAGCGCTTCTGCAATGAGACGACTCCCAAGGATGTGAAAATCACGCTCACCGTGGTACCAATCCTGTCAACAAAACACGAC
>JACCRK010000032.1 GCA_013813565.1 Herpetosiphonaceae bacterium | reverse complement strand
GGTTTGTCACCAGATTAAAGCCAGCTCCGACACGCCGGTGATTATGATGACCGGCAATGCCGTGAGCGATATCCAGCTCAGCCAGCGCGTCCCTGATGCCGACGGATATCTGATGAAACCCTTCGATCTGATCGAACTGCTCGACCAGATTTCCGCCCTCCTGAGTGGGGCTAAAGTCGATCCGCCACTGTATGCGATGGCGCTTGGCGGAACGATCACCCAAGTTTAACCACGTTCTCCCGCGCATCGCTGCATCACTGACCCCCATCCGATGGCAGATCCAGCAGCTTCACCCAATTTTTTGCCATGTGGTAGCCAGGATTGCCCCTAGCGCCGGCGGGCCAGCAGGAGCGCGGGCGCGGCCAGAAACAGCAGCGGCACGGCCACCAGCGGCGCGAACGGCGGCAGGCCCACCTGAGGAAAGATTCGATAGCCAAGTGCCACGCCCGCCCGACTAAGCAGCCACAGCCCCAGCGGCGCCCCGATCGCCAGCGCGGTGGTCAGAGCGGCGCCCGCGGTCCAGCGCTCCCGGATATAGGCGGTGCGGACAATGATCCGGCTGGCCGCCCACCAGGCGGCGCCGATCAGCCCGGCGCCACCGATCAGCCCGGCCAGGCCCAGAGTGCTGCCCAGGCTGCCCGCCGGATAGAACAGGTAGGCCGCAATCCCCAGCATCAGCAGAATCAGCCCGACCAGCGTGAGCCACTGCGTCCGCCGGGCGGTACGCGCCGAGGGAGTGTCGTGGTGCAGCATCCGGCCATAGCCCCGCGCCTCCATCGCCTCGGCCAGCCCCAGCGCCCGCTCCAGCCCGCCGCTCAGCAGCGGCACAAACAGCGGCAGGGCATCGCGCCAGGAGTGAAAGCGGTGCCCGCGCAGGCGCTGGGCCTCGCGGATCGAGCGCAGGCGGATCAGGGTCTGTGGCACAAAGGCCAGCCCAATCGTGACGATCAGGCCGGCGTGAAAGAGAAAGCGCGGCGTGCGGCGGAGCAGGCGATAGTGGTTGACGCTGCCATTGAACGCCCCAACCAGCAGCAGCAGCGTCCAGAGGCGAAACCCTCGGCTGGCTCCGCTGACCAGCTGCTCCAGCGAGACCACCCCGCCAAGCTGGATCCCGCCCAGCAGTCGCGGCAGAGTCCAGGTCGGCAGGGTCAGCAGCACCGTCTCGCCGCGCAAGAAGCCCGCCGTGATCACGCTGAAGAAGACGTGCATCGCGAAAATAAACCCGCCGAGCTTGAGCAGCAGCCCGAAGGCGCTTGCCAGCGGGCCATCGCCAGCGCAGGCGCTCCAGACCAGCGTCGCCACCCCCCACAGCAGGGCGAGATAGAGCGGATTATCGAGCTGCAGGACGGTCAGAATCGAGCCAACAACCCAGATCAGCCAGGCGATGCTGTGCCCGGCCTCGTGTGGCCGCGGGATGCTGCGCCGGCGGGTGCTGGCGCTGGTGTGCCACTGTGCCTCCACATCGCTGGCCGCCGGGGACCCGTTGGGGGGCGGCACCCGCACCAGCAGATCGCGGGCCCGCCCAGGGGCGCGCTCGCGGCGCAGATGGTCTGTCGTCGGCGTGGTCATCGCGTCCGCCGTCGCCGCACCAGCCAGACGCTGGCCCCAAGCAGCCCGGCGATCCCGCCAAACGCCAGGTAGCTCGGCCAGCTCGGGGCGGCCGTGGTCGGCGCACGCGGGCTGCCGCTCAGGGGCTGTCCGCCGGCAATCTGGGGCGTTACGGTCGCTGGCGTCGCCGTGGCTGCTGGTGGCGGGCTAGCGGTCGCTGGCGCCGCCGTGACTGCTGGCGGCGCCGTGGCCGCCGCTGTGACCGCTGGCGCCGTGGTTGCGGGCGGGATGCTGGTCGCCGAGGTCGTTGGCGCCACTTGTGTTGCCGCTGTAGTTGCTGGCGCCGCCTGTGTTGCCGCAACAACGGTGGGCGGCACCCGCGTTGGCGCCAGCGTCACCGGGATGCTGGTTGGTGGAGCTAGCGTTGGCGGCGCGGCGGTGGGCGGGATCGCGGTAGGGACTGCCGCCGCCTGAGCTGCGCAGATCGCGTCCCAGCCGATCACTGGCGGCGAAGCGCCCCGCTCGACCGATCCCCCGCCCCAGGCCCAGCCCTCGACGGCCCCATCACGGACGCGATACGCGGTGGCGCCGAGCGTCGAGTAGCGCCAAACCCCGTCGGTGAGGTGCGAGTAGGCCCAGTAGATACACTCGGCGCCCTCGCATTTGCAGCCGCACGACTCGTTGGGATAGTCGCAGCCGACGCCATCGATCGAGCAGACCATCGCGCCAATTCCGGCCGAGCCTTCGGCGACGACACCAAACCCAGCGCGCTGCAGCGCCTCATAGCCGCTGATCGACTCCTCATCAAAGCCGACGCAGCGGGTGGCCACCTGCCCAGAGCCATACTGCACCACCACCGCCACGTGGTGCGCCCGCCCATCCGGCTGCTGGGCGTAGCTGGTCGCCAGGCCCACGGTCAGCAGCAGCATGAGGAGCAGCGCAGCGGTATATTTTTTCAGCAATCGATTCATAGAAATCTCGTATTCCGCGTGAACGTAGCGTTTACCTGCTACTCCACTTCCTTGCTCGGTTGATTCACCCAACCCACGCATTTCTGTTGGCTGATCCGGTCGAAGCCTTGTTCATTTGGCTTCGACCGGATCAGCCCACGTTTGATCTGACGGACAGCCTCAAGCCTACGCGGCGCGGCGGCGCAGCCCGGCGCCCAGAGCCAGACCGGCACAGCCGATCAGCACCAGCGCTGGGACCAGCGGCTTGCTTGGCTGGGAGGTGTTCGGCAGCTCAACTGGCCCCGGCGCTGGGGCGGGCGCTGGGGCGGGCAGGAGAATTGCAATGTCTTCGAGGGGAAATGAGCGGGAGAGCAGCGCCGGCACGGCCTGATAGGTGGCAAAGGCGTTATCTTCGGGAGTTGCGGCATCGTAGCGGAACGCGCCACTACTATTTTGCAGCGCCAGCAGCGCCGCCACCGGGTTGCCATTGGCATCGGCCCACTGGCCTGCGGTTGGGTTGCCGCTCGTTGCAACAATCGCCTGAATCACCAGCGCGGTTGAGTTGGCATCGCTGGCGGTGCCGTACTCCGAGCCCTGCGAGTAGGGAAAGCCGCCATCGGCGTTGCGCTGGGTGACAAGATAGGCCAGCGCCTGCTCAACTGCTGCCGTGTTCCGCTGGCCAGCGGCAACCAGAGCCTGAATCACCAGCGACGTTGTGTTGGTGTCGCCGCCGAGGGGCGTACGGTCGCCGGTGAATGACCACGAGCCGTCATCAAGCTGAAAGGCCAGCGTGGCATTGACAGCCTTGCCGCCCATCGGCTCACCGGCGGCGACCAGCGCCAGCAGCGCCAGGGCGTGGGTGGTGACATCGGCGCCATACACACCGGTCTCGGCGTTGTAGCTGGCGTTCACCACCGCCACCAGATCGGTGCCGGCGACACTGCGGGGATCGTGGCCGGTCAGCAGCTCGGCCAGCACAAACTTGGCGGCCACGCCGGGCTTTTTGGCGATCTCAGCCACATTGGCCTCGATAAACATCTGGGCATTTTTGCCACCGACCTTCACATCATCGGCCTTGATCCCAGCGGCCGCCAGCGCATACAACGCATCGGCGGTCGAGCTAATGCCAAAGCCAGCAAAGCCGCCGTCGGGTTGCTGCTGCGTGCGAATCCAGGATGCCGCCTGCTGGGCTGGCCCGGAGGATTGAGCCCGGACTGGGACGGCCACAAACACCAGCGCCACCAGCGCCACCACCATCATCAACCGACGAAACATACAGACATACCTCATAAAAATACAAAACCCCTTTGCCACAATGGCAAAAGGGAGCGCAACAGCACAGCACTCGCCGCTTGTGCCAACGCAAGCCGGACGGACAAAACAGCAATTGTGACGGGCATTCTGACTTCGGATCAGGCCAGAGCTAGACTCTGGGTGTTGATTCGTTACAGTAGCGTGGACTGTGCCGGTATTGCACCGGACTTTCCCCGTATAAGCATGCGCAGCATTGCGCTAGCTCACAATTGTTTAGTTCTTGTGCGGCGCATCGTACCATGCAGGCCTGGATGCGTCAAACCCCGTGGCGACGCAAAATTTGTCGTCACGGGGCGAGTAACCAACTGCTTCAGGGCGTTAGAAAGCTATGTTCCTAATCCCCACGGCCAGTGCGGTTGCTGGAGGCGGCCGGCTTATTCGACCACCTTATCCTGATAGCGCGTGCTCCACTCCTGTAAAATCCGTTCCCATAAATCTTAAGCGTCTCTTCCTCATGGGCGGTGTACACCGTGATCGCTTGGGTGCCAGCGGTCGGCTGGGCGCTTGGAGCAGCCGGAGTGGCCAATCCGCAGGCCATAAAAATCTGGCTACCGATGATCAGCAACAGGAAAGCAGCTCTTCGTCGCATGGCAGGAGCCTCCTTAGGCGCATATAGACCGATCTTAGGTGCCTACGGACAAGTCAACGTCGGGCGCTTTATCGATGGCAAGCAACGGCCTAGCGTTTCAGACCCGTGCTGAGGCGACTTTGGGTGCTATTGATTGCCTGAGTCACGGCGGTTTGCAGGTCGGCGACCGGATGCAGCTCGTCGAGGTGAACGCCTAAGGTCACCATCGTCTGGGCCACCTCTGGCCGCAGACCGACAAGTATAGTTTTGGCCCCCAGCAGCCGGCTGGCCTGAGCCGCCTTGAGCAGCGTCTGGGCCACCGCCGTGTCCACCACTGGCAGACCGGTCACATCGATAATAACAATCCGGGCCGACTCTGTCTCGACGCGCTCCAGCAGCGTCTGTAGGGTCTGCTGGGCCCGGCTAGCATCCAGTGCGCCGATCAGTGGCATGAGCAACACCCCGCGCAGCACCGGAATGACCGGGGTTGAGAGACCGCGGACAAGCTCATTCATGGCCGCCTGCTGCTGAAACGACTGTTCAAGCTCGGCCACCACCGTTTGCAGCTCGCTGGTCCGGGCCTGCACTGTAGCTTCCAGCGACTGATTATGCGCCGCTAGCTCGGCAGAGGCCTGGCGCAGGGAGTGGCTCATCGTGTTGAATGCGGTGCTCACCTCGCCAACCTCATCGCGCGATGTCACGGTCACCTGCTGATCGTAGTTACCCTGGCCGATCGCCTGGGCCGCCTGGGCCAGATTGATCAACGGCTGAGCGATCCGGCGGCTGATTCGATGGCTGGCGATGGCCAGCAGCACCACAAAACCCAGCGTGATCAGCGAGCTGATCAACAGGGCCTGCTGACTGGTGCTGACAATCACCGCAGAGTTGCGGGAGGCCGCCGCCGTCAGCTCCTCAATCGGCGTTATCAAGCCCACCCGCCAGTCGGTATCCTCAATCGGCGCATAGGCGAGAAAGTAGGGCTGATCGGCGATGGTCAGACGTTCAACCCGGCGCTCAGCATTGGTCATCCTGCTCAGAACTGCATCAAGCTCCTGGTTGCCAGTCTGGGTGATGGAATAGATCGCCTCCTGGAGCGAAGGCTGCTGATCGGTTGGAAGGCCCGTCAGCAGCCTTAGTGCCTCTGGTGGCGCCGTGATCAGGTTCTGCTTGTGATCGAGGAGAAAGATCGAGCTGCCTGTGGTGGGCAGATTTTCTGCAATATCAAAGGTAACCTGCGTCAGCACAATATCGATCGCAATCACCCCCCTGAAGGACTGCCGATAGTAGATCGGGCTAACCAGCGTCCAGGTCAACCCCGATCGATGCGGGCTTTTATACGCGGGCAGCCAGATTGGAGTACGCTCGTTGTTTGCGTAGAGATCGAGAAAACCACGCTCCCGGTCAAGATTGGTGGTCGTAAGATCGCGCGGCGGGTACATCCTGACAACATTGCTCGGGCCAACATAGGTCAGCCGGTAAATATCGCGCTCGGTGCGGTGCTGGGTTGGCAGAATTGGTTCGAGCACGGCGCTCTGCTGGAGATCAGCTAGTACAGCGCTGCGGTCGGCTGAGGCGGGGAATACAATGCTGGTCCCCTGCTGGGTCGCGGTCAGGTCGCCGTTTAACAAAGGGCTAAATGCATAGCTCTCGACATAGGACAGGTCAACCAGATCGGCATCAATCGCGGCAATAATCGCCTGTGTATTGAGATAGCCAATGTTGCGGATCGCCGCAATTCGCTCGGCGCTCAGCACAGCATCGCGGTTGATGATCAGTTCAAGGTCGGTGCGACCCTGGGCCTCTAGACTGGCTGAGGCAATCGATAGCGCCTGGTTGCGCCCACGAATAAGCGTGCTGATGTTGATGATGCTAAGGACCACCGCCAGAATCACCGCTCCACCAACCATAACGCTAAATAATTTTTGTCTGAGACTCATGAACGGTTTCATGAAGCACCCCGATACGTATAGAAGGAGGATTCCAAAGATACGCCTACATCGAACGATAGATGAACAGCAATGCTACACTGCTGCGTTCTCAGCGCAGGGGTGATGGGGATTGGCGAGGAGTTGCCTGGTAGGTGTGAGTCCTTCAGAGCACACCAGAGTCTACAAGCACCACAGTACCTGGTCTGGTTGCTATTTTAACCCTGAATGAACTGATGATCGGCTATTCAGGGTATCCATTGGTCCCTAAATCATCCACTACTAGCGCAGCCTTGCGTCTCGTTCTTACAGGTGCACAATTATACAAGATTCCGGGTCAGCGTGTGGATGAGGTCGCTGGACAGCAAACCCAGGCAAATCATCCGACCCAGCCTCAGCCGATCGCGGGAGGAGCGGCGTTGGCAAGGGCTGGGTCGGCGCGGAGCTTGAGCTTAGGGCAGCACAATCTGGCGCTCAGTCGGCTCGGGATGCTCGCGAAATAGAATCGCCACATTGCCAACCAGTCCCACCAGCGCGCTGTCGGTGGCTTCAGTCAGCTGGTCGGCCAGCGCGGATTTTTCATCTTTGAACTCACCAAATTTAACTTTGATTAGCTCGTGGGCGGTCAGGGCCGTATCCACTGCGGCAATAACTGCTGCCGTCAAGCCTTGTTTGCCAATCTGCACCACTGGCCTGAGATCATGGGCCAGCCGGCGTAAGTACTGGCGCTGGCCGCTGTTCAAATTAAGCATACTTAATCCTTATGATAATCAATTAGCAGATGCCGCTAGTCTATCACACTGACCCAGGTGAACCAGCGTGCAGTGCGCTCCAGGCGGGCTGCCATCGCCCGCAGAAAATGCAGGCAACAAAAAACTGCTGGTGTTACCAGCAGTTTTTGGATGGAGCGGGAAACGAGACTCGAACTCGCGACCTTCTCCTTGGCAAGGAGATGCTC
>JACCRK010000002.1 GCA_013813565.1 Herpetosiphonaceae bacterium | reverse complement strand
CTGGCAGGACTGGTGGGTCGAGCGCTATGGGCGGTCGATGCCCTGGGTGATCTGGGTTGCTCCAACGGAGCATCGGGTCAGCAGCATCGTCGCCCACTGGGAACGCACCTGGGCGGGTGGTCAGTGGCTGGCCACCACCGACGCTGGACTCGAGACGAACCGCTGGACGGTGCGCGCCAATCACGAGACCACGCGCAACACCCTGATAGGCTTTCCCGTCCGTGAGGTCACTTCTTCCCAGGCTGCGGCGACAACGACGAGTCAGAGCAGCCAGAAGCATACAGATGCGCACGTCCGCCAAGAATACGAAGCCGCCATGAAACAACGCCAAGAAGAGCAGGACGCCCGCGATTTTGCCCTCCCGCTGAACGAGCGACTGCGACAAGTGCGGAACACCGCCGATCTGACGGGCGCACTCGCTCAAGGAGGCCAGCCAATCGCTCGTACCGGTCTCTACTCCACCAGTAACCCGCGCTTCCGCCCCGAGGAGGCGGAGATCTTCGCCGCCCACATTCAGCAGCAGCACGCCATCCAGCAGGCGTGGCAACAGGACCAGCAGCGCCGCCGCGACGAGCGCCGTCGCGAGCAAGAGGCCCAGGAGAAAAAAGAGTCCGATGCCCGCTACGCAGTGATGATGGCCGAATACGCGGAGTATCTCAGGATCGAGACTCTGAAGCGACGCATCAGCAAAGTTGTTAATATGATCAAACTGGTCATGGTGTTGGCGCTCGTACTTGGTGGCTGCATCATCGTCTGGAAGGTGTACGATTTCATCCATATGTCGCCCGTCGAGCGCACCAGCGCCTTCATGCAGCAGCGGATTGAGGACGGGCTCGGCCAATGTGTAGCGATCACGCAGCCCGTCACGACGTGGGGCGACAAACCTGACGGTGTGTTTCCCACGGTGTTCAAAGCCGGGACGCGATTTATGCGCCTCGGCGAGACGTGGGACAGCTGGCCGTATCCCGATCAGTGGGTGAGGGTGAAGACATCGCGCCCAGCGTGGGGGACGATGTACGTAGGCTGGGTGGACAAGCGGGACTTGAGCCAATGTACAGCAGTCCACGCACCAATCAGATGAGCGCAAAAGGAGCTGGCGAGGAGATTGATCGATCCACACCTGATGGCAGCCTAGGCGGCAGGCACCAGTATCTTTACAGACCGCCTGGGCTGAGTCGGGAGCAGAAGTACCGCCAAACAAGGGTTTGTTACACGACTGTTACACGTCTATCAGCTTGATCGGTGCATTCATTGGTAGAGTGTTGCTGCTGCTACTGCGGTGGTCAGGAGGAAAGAGGATGGATCAATGGGATTCATCACCAACCTACCTGAATTAAAGGGTAGTGGCAAAAGTGTTCGCTGTATAGCCCCGAGTGATGGAGGATAAGGCATGCTCTGTGTTGAACTGGATATTTATTCCGGACGACCAAACCCTGAGTGGCGACTTTCGGCAAAAGAAGAACAGGAACTCCTCAATCGCGTGATGGATGAACCAACGCTCTTGACACCCGTTAGTCATAGCACCGGCAAACTCGGATATCGCGGTCTGATCATAAAACTGGAAAAAGATGATGATGGTCCGTGGAGCAGAACTCGTTTATCTTCTGGACGTGCGCTGCCACACTATTTTCGCATTGGTGGCATAACGAACGACACGATTGATACCGCGCTGTGGCTGATTGAATCAAGTCAACAGATCGATTCGGAAGTCAACGACTATCTCCGTGATGTTGCCCAGAAATCAATCCAGTTTGAACCACTACTGTCCAAAACATCCGATCGCGATGAAAGCCAACCTCCTCAACCAAACGGCGTATCCCTGAGCTGTGTTTATAACTATATTTGGGCAAACTATAGCCTGTTTAATAGTTCTGCCCGAATAGGGGTCAATAACTGTTATTGTTTTGGGGCGAACCATCTCGCTAATTCGCGCTATGCATTGCCAGGGCGTTACGGCGGACGACCAGCACTCAATCTTTCCGCTGCTGAAATGGCTGCTGGTCTCGCCGCCGATGGCTGGTTAGAGCAATGTACAACCAATACCCTCTCGCTGGCATGTGTCGTCTGGCCAGGCCAGGATTATCACTTTTATCGGCTGGTCGGCACCAGTCCCTATGGGTGGGGGCACAAACCTGGCGCAACGGCAGCCAAAGGCACCGATAATGCAGGGAACCATATTAGCAATCCAGAAACCTGTAATCGGGGACCGTATACGTCTTTTTACGGGTATTGGTATCACAATAACACCACGTCGTATGTTTCCTGATTCTTTTAGCTGGAGAGGATATCGAGTGGATATCCGTGAGAACGCTATGAGTAGAGT
>JACCRK010000399.1 GCA_013813565.1 Herpetosiphonaceae bacterium | reverse complement strand
GCTGTAAAGCGCGGTGCTCGGCCGGTGATGGAGCCAGCTACCCTTGAGGGCGAGGCCGGGACGCTGATCAAAGCGACAATCGGCACCTACGGCGATACCACCCACTCCTTGATTCAACGCTCCAACGGCGATCGTGTCGCTTTCCCGCACTTCCAAACCATCAAAAATCCCCCCCTGGTTATTGATGGTGGGTATTCGCTAATCGATCATGTGGCAATTAGCCTGGAACCAGGCAAATTAGTTGAGTGGGTTGATTTCTATATCAATGTTTTAGGCTTTCATCAGTCGCACGAAGAAAATATTGTGACCGAGTACAGTGGCATGAACTCCCGCGTGGTGCAAAATAAAACCGGAACGATTAAATTCCCCATGCAAGAGCCAATCCAGGGCAAACGTCGTTCGCAGGTTGAAGAGTTTTTGACCTTCCACCATGGCGCTGGTGCGCAACATCTGGCGCTTCTATCCTCAGATATTATCCAGAGCATCAAGACACTGCGAACAAACGGGATCGAGTTTGTCCGCACCCCCGATACCTACTATGAAACCTTGCAGGAACGGGTCGGCATTATTGACGAGGATAGCGAGATGCTTCGCGAGCTCAATATTTTGGTTGACCGCGATAGCTCGGGCTATTTGCTGCAAATCTTTACCAAGCCGCTGCAAAGCCGCCCAACGCTGTTCTTTGAGATTATCCAGCGCAAGAATGCCCAGGGCTTCGGCAGTGGCAACATCAAGGCGCTGTTTGCCGCGGTGGAGCGCGAACAGGCCTTGCGAGGAAATCTCTAATGATCGGTGCATCAACGCCGGTTTCAGAGCAGCTGGTTCTCTCGGCGTGGACGCAAAAAACCATGCCCTCAGCGCTGCAGCATATGCTCTCGGCAACAGCCCATCCCGACATTATTTCTTTTGCCCTGGGTCTGCCAGCCCCAGAGCTTTTTCCTGCCGAAGCCTTTGGTGCTATTTCAGCCGAGGTGTTGCGCCAAGATGTCGCCGCTTTGCAGTATGGCCCGCCGTCCGAATCGCTCAAGGCTTCGATTGTTGCCTTGATGGCTCTGCGCGGGGTAGAATGCCGCGCAGAGCAGATTTTCCTGACCAATGGAGCCCAACAGGGAATGAATATGCTGGCGCGTCTGCTGCTGGATCCAGGCGGCTCGGTGCTGATTGAAGATTGTATCTACACTGGTTTTCAACAGGTGCTGGAGCCGTTTCAGCCGACAATTCTAACGGTGCCAGCGGATGTGGCCAGCGGGATGGATGTGGATGCGGTGGCAGCGCACCTGGAGAGCGGCAAACGGCCGGCCTTCATCTATGCAATTACCGATGGCCATAACCCGCTTGGCGTGAGCATGAGTGCCGAGAAGCGCGCACAGCTCGTCGCGCTGGCGCGCGACTATCGGGTTCCGATTATTGAAGATGATGCCTATGGCTTCCTGAGCTATGCGCAGCAATCGATCCCACCGCTGCGGGCGTTAAGCGAAGACTGGGTGTTTTACGTCGGGTCTTTTTCCAAGATCCTGGCCCCGGCGCTGCGCGTCGGCTGGGTGATTGTGCCTGAGTGGTTGATCGACAAGCTGTCGATTGTCAAAGAGGCCAGCGATATCGGCACGGCGACCTTCAGCCAGCGCCTGGTCGCCGCCTACGTGAACACCCAGGCCTTGCCAGCGCATCTGGCCCGCCTGCGCCACGAATATGCCGTGCGCCGCGATGCCATGCTTGACGCGCTGGAGCACTGCTTTCCGGCCACGACCCGGTGGTATAAGCCGGACAATGGCATGTTTATCTGGATTGAGCTGCCTGAGACGGTCAACAGCCTGGAACTGCTGCGCATCGCCATCACCGACCAGAAGGTCGCCTTTATACCAGGCACTGTCTTTTCCGTTGGTGAGCGGCAATCCGCCAGCAACGGTCTGCGGCTTAATTTTTCCAACTGCAACGTGGCACGAATCCAAACCGGCATCGAAAGACTGGCAGCTACCATCAAGGCATTGCCGCAATAGCCATCCGATCCCTCCGCGAAAGGAGCATTGTGCGAGTCCTATTTACGACCAATCCAGGGATTGGTCACCTGAATCCGATGCTGCCACTTGCGCATGCTCTGCAACAGTCCGGCCATGAGATTGCCTTTGCCTCGGCTGAATCCTTCGCCCCAAGCATTCAGGCCCATGGCTTCCAGTGCTTTGCCGCCGGGCTGGACTGGCTGCAGTCGCAGCTTGAGCAAGCGTTTCCTGAAACGCAACACATGTCGCTGGAAGAGCTAAGCGCCTGGTTTATTGGCGACTTGTTTGCCGATATCGCCGCTCAGCATATGGCCCCGGATCTGATAGCGCTTTGTCGCTCCTGGCAGCCAGATGTGCTGGTCCGCAACGACTTTGAGTTTGGCGGATATATTGCCGCTGAGTGCCTGGGCTTACCGCATGCGACGGTGAGCATTAGCTTCTTCCTGCCGATTGCCACGCTTGAGCCACTGATCGGTGATCAGATTGCCTTTCTACGCAGTGCGCATGGCCTGGCCCCGTACCCGGCGCTGGACCGGCTCTATCATTATTTGTATCTGGCATCCGGGCCGCTCCGCTGCCAGTCGCAAACGCTGCCGGTGATGCACGCAATTCAGACCGAGGCGCTGGTCAGCGCCAGCGATGCGACGCTGCCGAGCTGGCTCACGCAGCTGCCCGCTCAGCCAACTGTGTATGCCTCGATGGGCACGGTCTTTAATCGAACCGGCGATATTTTTCCGACGATTCTGGCGGCCCTCCATGATGAGCCGGTTAACCTTATTCTGACGATTGGCCGCAATCAGGATCCGGAGCAGTTTGGCCCCCAACCAGCGCATATTCACATTGAACAGTTTATTCCGCAAAGTTTACTGTTCCCCTACTGTGATCTGTTTATTACCCACACATCGTTTCATACCATGATGTCAGCGTTTAAGTATGGCCTGCCCTTATTGATGCTGCCGATCTCAGCCGATGAGCCGGTGTGTGCCCTGCGTGGCCTGGATTTAGGCATTGGCCAGATTATTAAACGTCCGGGCCAGTTTAACCAGTTCTTTGATCGATCAGTTCCTGAGCTATCGGTTGAGGCGGTTCGCAGCGCAGTGCACGAGCTGCTCCAGAACGATACGTACCGGCGCAATGCTCGGCAGCTCCGTGATGAGATCCAGGCGCTTAAAGATCTTTCGCATGCGGTAGACCTTCTGGTCAGCCTGGCAGCAGAAAAAACCCCCCGGATCGCCGGACGATAGCTGGCATCCGGCACCAACTCCCGAAGGAGATTCAACGATTATGAGAAGCCCGTGGTTTATTCCAGTTAAACGTCTATCTGGCCCTGTTATACGTCTTTTTTGCCTCCCTTTTGCTGGCGGCACCGCCGCCGCGTACCGTGCGTGGGCGGCCTATCTCCCCAATTCGGTTGAGATTGTGCCGGTCGAGCTTCCGGCCCGCGGCATGCGCTTTAGCGAGACCCCGTTTGTATCCAGCGAGCCGCTCATCGAGGCGCTCGCCGAGGCGATCCAGCCGTATCTCGACACACCGTTTGCCCTGTTCGGCCACAGCATGGGGGCGCTGCTAAGCTTTGAGCTGGCCCGCCTGCTCAGCAGCCGGCACGGCGTAACACCAGCGCACCTCTTTGTTTCAGGCCATCGCGCACCCCACCTGGAAGCCACGGATACAACAACGCACCTGCTCTCCGACCAGGATCTGCTGATCAAGGTGCGGCAGATCGATGGGACGCCAAAAGAGGTGCTTGAGCAGCATGAGCTGATGCAGCTGATGCTGCCGATCCTGCGGGCCGATTTTACGATCTGCGACACCTATGTGTTTCAGCCAGGAGCGCCGCTGCCGTGTTCTATCTCAGCATTCGGTGGTTTTCAGGACCCCATGGTCAAGCGAAATGACATCGCAGCCTGGCGCGAGCACACCTCAGCTGAGTTTTTCGTCCATATGTTTCCAGGCGGCCACTTTTTCTTGCAAACCTCGCAGGTAGCTTTTATCAAGACGCTCGTCCAAGATTTAGCGCAGATCCTCACCCGCCTTTGACCTTATGAAGGAAGAGCTAGCCAGATGAATATTGCACATCACATTGAACGAGCGCACCAACTGTATCCGAATAAGCCTGCGCTGGTCTTTGAGCATACAACCTATACCTACCGGGAGCTCGATCAGCTGGTTAACCAGGTGGCGAACAGCCTCCACGAGCTGGGGATTACGATTGGCGATCGGGTGGCCTTATTTCTGCCCAATATTCCAGATTTTATCTTTGCCTATCTGGGTATCATTAAGCTGGGGGCGATTGCGGTTTCGCTGAATGTGCAGCTCCAGAGCGAAGAGGTTAAGTTTATCTTGAATGATAGCCAGGCGGTGGCGATTGTTGTTACCCCAGAGCTCATCAAACATATCCAGCGCGTCGAGCTGCCCGCGCTTCAGCATGTGCTAGTCACCGACGACCCCAGCGCCGCGACGGCTTCGCTGGCAGCGTTGATGCGCAATGCGGCGACCGCGTATCAGGCGCTGGATCTGGACCGCAACGCCCCGGCGGCAATTGTGTACTCCTCAGGCACCACCGGATTTCCCAAAGGGGTGACCTTATCGCACAGCAACGTTGTTTCGAATATGTATTCCAAAAACCACTACTGTGGCATGGGCCTCGATGATCGTCTGCTGCTGTGTGTGCCGCTGTTCCACTGTTTTGGGCAGAATGCCGTCCTCAACAGCGCGATTAATGCCTGCGCCACCATCGTCTTACATCGCAGTTTCAACCTGGACTCGATCATCAAATCGATCCATGACGATCGGATCTCAATGTTCTTTGGAGTGCCTACGATTTATGTGTTGCTGTTGAACAAAGTCGCGCCCGAGCAGCTGCGCTCGGTGCGCTATTTCTTCTCCGGGGCAGCAATTATGCCGATCGAGATCGCCAGGCGCTGGCACGAAAAATATGACGCCTATATCTATGAAGGGTACGGCTTGACCGAAACATCACCGTTTGCGTCCTACAACCACCCGTTCCGCTATAAATTTGGCTCGATCGGCATACCGATTGAAAATGTCGAGATGAAAATCGTTGATGTTGAGACTGGAGATGAACTTGGCCCGGATGCGATCGGCGAGATCGTTATTCGCGGGCCAAATGTTATGCTCGGCTACTGGAACAATCAACCGGCTACCGATCAGGCGATCCGCAATGGCTGGTTTCATACCGGAGATATCGGCAAAGTAGATCAAGACGGCGATTTTTTTATCGTTGATCGCCTAAAAGATATGATCAACGTCGCCGGGATTAAGGTCTATCCGGCAGAAGTGGAAAATGTTATCTATCAGCTGCCGGCGATCGCTGAAGTTGCGGTCTACGGGGTTCCTGACGCGATGACTGGCGAGCGGGTGGAGGCAAAGGTTGTGCTTAAGGCCGGCCAGACCCTGACCGCAAAAGAGATCTTTGCTTTGTGCCGTAAGCAGATAGCCAGCTTCAAAATTCCCACCTCGATTGAGTTTGTTGATGCCATTCCCAAAAATGCGACCGGTAAAGTGCTGAAACGGCTTTTACGGAATTCATAATCGTTCTTTGGATTATTCTGACAACATTCGATTTGACGAATCCCATACATTGGAGGCACTTGTGAGCAGTAAAGTTATTTTAACAGGAGAAGACTTAAGCATAGAGGATACAGTCCGCGTGGCGCGCCATAATCAAGCGGTGGGCCTGAGTGATAATCCTGAGATTCTGAAGCGGATTGAGGCGTCCTGCAAGTATATTAACCAGGCGGTAAAATCCCACCAGCCAGTGTATGGTGTCACCACCGGCTTTGGCGGCATGGCAAACGTGATTATTTCGCCCGAAGAAGCCGCCGATCTCCAGAATAATGCCATCTGGTACCATAAAACCGGGGCCGGGAAGCTGTTACCCATTCCTGATGTACGGGCGGCCATGCTTTTGCGGGCAAACTCGCATATGCGCGGGGTCTCCGGAATCCGCCTGGAGATCATCCAGCGGATGGTCACGTTTCTGAACGCAGGGGTGACGCCCCACGTTCGTGAGTTTGGCTCGATCGGCGCAAGCGGCGATCTGGTGCCCCTGATCAGTATTACCGGTGCGCTGATGGGAACCGATCCATCCTTCATGGTGAATTTCAATGGTGAAGACATTGACTGTCTGACCGCCCTTGAGCGTCTGAACCTACCCCGGATGCGGCTGTTGCCCAAAGAAGGGCTGGCGATGATGAATGGGACATCGGTCATGACCGGCATCGCCGCCAACTGTGTCCATGATGCGCGGATTCTGCTCGCACTGGCCCTCGAAGTTCATGCCTTGATGATTCAGGCGCTGCAGGGAACCAACCAGTCCTTCCACCCCTTTATTCATCAACACAAACCCCACACTGGTCAGGTGTGGGTGGCCAATCATATGCGTGAGCTGCTGAATGGATCGACGCTGTCACGGGATGAGCTCGACGGCAGCCATGACTATCGCGATGGCGACCTGATTCAGGATCGCTACTCCCTGCGCTGTCTCCCCCAGTTTCTCGGCCCGATTATCGACGGCCTCGCCTATATCTCGCACCATTTGCGGGTTGAAATCAACTCGGCCAATGACAATCCGCTGATCGATACCGCCAATGAGGCCAGCTATCACGGTGGAAACTTCCTGGGCCAGTATATTGGCGTGGGCATGGATCAGCTCCGCTACTATATGGGTCTGCTGGCCAAACACATTGATGTGCAGATCGCCTTGCTGGTCTCACCGCAGTTCAGCAATGGCTTATCGCCATCGCTGGTCGGCAACACCGAGCGCAAGGTCAATATGGGTCTGAAAGGGCTCCAAATATCTGGCAACTCGATTATGCCGATCCTTGGCTTTTTAGGCAACTCGTTGGCCGACCGTTTCCCAACCCATGCCGAGCAATTCAATCAGAATATCAATAGCCAGGGCTTTGGCTCGGCTAATCTGGCGCGCCAAACGATTGAGACCCTCCAGCAGTACATGGCGATTGCGCTTATTTTTGGCGTCCAAGCGGTTGATTTACGCACCCACAAGCTGGCCGGTCACTATAATGCATTTGAGCATCTTTCACCCATGACCGCCAATATGTATAGCGCGGTCCGCACGGTTGTCGGTCGCACCCCATCGCGCGAACGGCCCTATATCTGGAATGATGATGAGCAGTCGCTGGAACAACATATTAGCGATATCGTCAAGGATATTGCCAGTGATGGCATTATCAGCCAATCGGTTGAGCAAACCCTGCGCAGTTTGCGTTCGATCATTTTGTTTCGCTAGGTAACGGCAGGGCTTTCTAAACCGTGGCAGCTGGCGAAGGC
>JACCRK010000393.1 GCA_013813565.1 Herpetosiphonaceae bacterium | reverse complement strand
CGTGAGCGGATGCTCGACCAGCCCATCGACCGTCAGCCGATACTCGGCCGGGTCCACCGCGGGAACATCGCCGTGGGAGCGGACAAAAAAGCGGGCGGTTGGCGTAACAAAGTCCTCGCGCAGCAGTGGCAGGGGCGGCCCGGCGTTGAACGGCGCCTCCTGGCGGACAAGAATCGCCGGGTCTTTATCAAACAGCGGGGCGGAAGCGTGCTCGGCCATAGATGGATCTCCTTGAGCGAAAAACTGGCGCTATCTTAACACACGATGCCGACCATCTGACATCGTGGCTCGCGACCGATCTGCCAGCGGTGCCTTCTTTTAAGCTGCGTTTAATCACAATTTGCAGGTATAATTCATCCCCATGAATACATTTGAATTTACCCTTGAAGATAGCGATGGTGGCGCCCGCGCCGGACGTTTCAGCACACCGCACGGCGAGATCCAGACGCCAGTGTTTATGCCGGTCGGCACCCAGGCCACCGTCAAAACGCTTGACCCAATCGAGGTTGAGGCGATCGGCGCCGCGATTATCCTCTCGAACACCTACCATCTCTACCTGCGGCCCGGCGCCGATCTGGTGGCCGAGCTAGGCGGGCTGCATCGCTTTATGCAGTGGTCGCAGCCGATCCTGACCGACTCCGGCGGCTTTCAGGTCTTCAGCCTGGGGCCAAACAGCAAAATCGATGAAGACGGCGTGACATTCAAGTCGCACATCGACGGCTCGACCCACCGCTTCACCCCGGAGAGCGCGATTGGCGTGCAGGAGAAGCTCGGCGCCGATATCATTATGGCGTTTGATGAGTGTGCGCCGCAGCCCTCGCCGCCGGAGTACACCCGCGCCGCCATGGAGCGCACCCACCGCTGGCTGGTGCGCTGCATCGCCGCCAAAACTCGCGCTGATCAGGCCCTGTTTGGGATTGTCCAGGGCGGCGTCGAGGCCGATCTGCGCCGCGAGAGCGCCCGCTTTGTGGCCGACCAGCCGGTGCCGGGGATTGGCATCGGCGGCCTGAGCGTCGGCGAGCCGAAGGATCAGATGTACGGCATGCTGGAGGAGACCACGCCGCTGCTGCCGACCGACCGGCCGCGCTACCTGATGGGCGTTGGCTCGCCCGAGGATCTGCTTGAGGGCGTGGCGCGGGGCGTGGATATGTTCGACTGTGTGCTGCCAACCAGGCTGGGTCGCAATGGCTCGCTGTTTGTGCCGACGGGCCGGCTGAATATTACCAATGCCAAATATGCCCGCGAGGACGCCCCGATCGACCCGGACTGCGACTGCTCGACCTGCGCCCGCTTCAGCCGCGCCTACCTGCGCCACCTGTTTCACACCGGCGAGGTGCTGGCGCTGCGGCTGGCGACGCTGCACAACCTGCGCTTCCTGATTCGGCTGATGGAACAGGCGCGGGCGGCCATCCAGGCCGGCCGCTATCACAGCTTTATGCAGGATGTTCTGAGCCAGTTCCAGACCATCCCGCACGATGTGCGCGAGGCCAGCCGGGCCGCCCGCACCAACTCGCTGCGCAATCAAAAGGCCAACCCATGAGCAAATTGCTGGCCCACCCAACCCGCAACTATACGCGGCTGGCCTGGTGGATTATCATCGGCGCGTTTTTTACGTTCTGCGCGCTGATGGTGGTGCTCTGCTACGGCGCCTGGCGGGTCAAGGCCTTTGCCCAGGCCCAGCCCGCCCAGCCGGCCACCCTGCAAAACGAGGTCAGCGGCGTTGAGATCCTGCGCAAAGGGCTGGCCCAGTACGAGCTGCCCTCGCCGCCGGAGACGATCCTGTTCGAGGGCGATACCGTGCGGGTGGCGACCAGCGCCCCGCCGGGCAAGGCCGCCACTATCACCCTGTTCGATGGCAGCAGCATCGATCTGTGGGCCGGCACAACCATCACGCTGGATAAAGTCCAGACCAGCCGCTTCAGCACCCGCAACCAGCAGGTCGCCATCCGGCTGCAGCAGGGCCTGATTCGGCTCCAGCTGGCGCCGCGAGCCACCCAGCAGTATCAGGATGTGGAGTACAACGTGCTGGTGGAGCATGCCGGACAGCCGCTGGAGCAGGCCAACCTTGATCTGGGCGGCATCTACCGGGTGCGCATTCTTGATGCCAGGCAGCCAACCACCACCGCCAGCGAGCGGGCCACGCTGGGCACGCAGATCCAGACCGAGTATGTGGCCGAGAAAGGTGGCATGACGCTGGGAATCGCCCGCCAGAATACGCGGATCAATGCGGGTTATCGGACCCACATCAGCCAGGGTCAGATTGCCGCGCCCGTGGCGGCAGAGTGGCAGTTTATCCGCGATGGGACCTTTCACCAGTTCACCGAGCGCGAGTACAACAACAATACGCTGCCCTACACCGTCACCGATGCCATTCGGGCGGACACCTGGCGGGTCTATGGCGACCCATCGCCCGGCGCAACCAACGACGGCTTTTTCTATGTGGTGGGCGGGTGTTTTCGCCGCAACAGCACCGATGCGAATGTCTGTCTGCGGCCGCTGATCAATGTTGCCCAGTTCAGCCGCGAGAAAAACGCGCTGATTGAGGACCATCCAAAAAGCTTCAAGACCGCCATCACCCAGACCCTGGATCTCGATATTACGCCCTATAGTTCGCTGGAAATCACCTTTGATGGCCGCATTTATGCCCAGTCGATCAATAAGGCCGGATTTATTGGCGAGGAGTGTGCGCTGGGGATAGAGCTGCATTTCACCACCCCGAGCAATGTTCCGGGGCTGCACACCTACTGTTTCTATGCCCGGAGTGAGCCAAGCGAGTTCGAGATAGGCACCGAGTCAAACAAGGAGTATATTACCTCGCAGTTTATGCCGCTGCGGCAATGGCAAACCCTGTCGCTCGATCTGAATGCAATCCGCAACAAGGTTCGCCGCATCGATTATGTCACGTTCTACGGCAACGGACACGACTACATTTCGGAGATCGCCAACGTTCAGCTTATCGCCAGATAAGCGCAGGCGCGAGTTGGCACAGCCCTAGAAGTAAGAGGATGAGCAGACAACGACGTTTTCTCGTGTTAGGTTTTTTTATGCTAATCACAGGTGTTGATCTTGTTGAAACCAGCCGCATTGCCCGCGCCCTGAGCCGCTGGGGGCCGAGCTTTGAGCTTCGCGTCTGGACCAGCGCCGAACGCCACCACTGTCGGGGGCGGATCGAGTCGCTGGCGGTGCGCTGGGCGGCCAAAGAGGCCATCGCCAAAGCGCTGGGGGTTGGACTGCGGGGCTTGGGCAAGCCATCGGAAGGGGTCGCCTGGACCGATATTGAGGTCGGGCGCGATGCGCTTGGCCGGCCGCTGGTGGTGCTGTATGGCGACGCGCAAAAACGCGCCGCTGTGCTTGGCATACGCGAGTGGTCGCTCAGTATGTCGCACAGCGGCGGAATGGCGATCGCCTTTGTGGCCGCCCTGGGGGCCTAGAAGCGGTGAATAGTGGCGTGGGAGTGATCGTCGGCGTAGCCATTGCTGCGGCGCCGGGCTTTAATGAACAAGCCGACCAGCAGCAGCACTGCCAGAAGCTTGAAGATCTGGCCGCCAATCCACGCCCCGCCATGATCGTAGCCGCCGAACTCGCCGCGCTCAAATCTGCTGAACTGATGGTCAATGTCCGGCATGGCGGGCATCTCGGGCATCTCGGGCATCTCGGGCATGGCGGGCATGGCGGGCATCTCGGGCATCGCCCGGCGCTCGGAACGATCCCAGTGATTGCTCCCTAGCTGGCCAAACAGAGCTATAACGCCAATAACGATCATGGCAATCCCAAGCGCTCGTGTTCGATTTCGCATTGATCTGTCTCCTGTAATTGTCATTGCTGCGGATACGACGCCGCGATCCAGCCAATGGTTGCAGCAGTTCACGAAAAGCTGATGAGCGCCACAGCAAAAGACCTGGCAGACACGCATGTGTCTGCCAGGTCTTTTAAGTAATCCGCCGGCTGAGCCGGCGTTCTAGCGCAGGCCCCAGTTGTTCCCGCTCTGCTGCTCGGCCTCGGTGTCGGTGGCGAAGGGCACCGCCTGCACCACAATCCGCTGATCGAAGGCGTTGGGGCCGGTCGCCGGCCAGCAGGTGATCAGCGTCACAACCTCTTCATCGGTTGGGTCCATATAGCTGGCATTGGCCAGACGCTGCTCGTCGGATACGCCAACCTCCTGCAGCCGCTGCGTATCGCGCACCACATACAGGTACTGCTGCCCGGCGCTATAGACCACAAGCTGGTCGCCGGGCACAAGCTCGATCAGGCGCTGAAACACCGGTGCCGAGCCGCCAACGTGGCCAGCCATCACGATATTGCCGCCCTCGCCGGGGTTGGCGCTGCCCTGGTGCTGGCCGACAGCATATTTAGCCACCTGCCAGACCGCCACCTCGTTTTCCACCGTCCAGCCAACCTCGATAACTTTGCTATCAACGTCAATCCTGGGGATCATCAGGCGGCTGACGCTGGATTGCCGGGCCGGTGCGGGGGCCGTGCCAGGGCTGCTGGCGGCAGCATCAGGGTTCAGGTTGGGGGCCAGAAAGGCTTGCGGCGCCGACGCTGCCACGTTCTCGACCACTGGCACGGGCAATGGCAGATCGCTATCGCCACGAGCGGCGGCCCGATTGTAGGCATCGTCGGCATAGACACCGCCGACATACAGCAGCAAATACAGCCCGGCATACATCAGGATATTGCCAAGCGTCCAGGTTATTCGCTGCGGCTGGCGCATTGTGGTTTGCATAGGCTCCTCATTAACCGAAATCCCACCCGATTATACCTACGGTTACTAAGTACGCAACGGATGGGTTAAAGCACGACTCCCTGCTCAGCCAGCCGGGGTGTGATCAACTCGGTGGTATTGCTGGCCAGCAGCCGTTCGCGTAGGTACTCCAGATCGAGTGGCTGGCGCTTGATAATGCCCTGAGCATCAGGGATATCAAACTTTTTCACATCCTCGCCGCGATACAAAAGCAATTTGTACACCAACACATCTTCGGGCGCCAGGATGAGGATTTTGGCGCCCAGCAGCGATTTGCGCTGCAGACGGCCCACCATCGCCTCATCGAGGGTAAATGGATAGACAATGCCGTTCTGGCGAATGGTCAGATCATCATGCAAAATGATCCCACGCCACAAAATGCGCCCGCCATCAAACTGCACGGCCTTCTGGCCTTTTTGCAGCAGCGTTGAGACCTGGTTCAACATGCCCGGCTGGACCACAATATCAATATCTTTGATGGGACGGCGATTACCGTACAGGTGCGCGGCGGCACCGCCATACACTCCCCAGTTCAGCTGAGCAGCATCAAGAATTTTTTGTACAACGGCTAGATTCCCAGCGATCAATGACATAGTGTGCCCTTCTGCGTTACTCGACGCGATCTGAAATGTTGGCAAGGTGTTGTTCACGCCACTGCTGGCGCTGCAACACCATATCATAAAACTGCACCCAGATGGTGTGGCGGCCCTGTTTGATAAATGGCTCAATGCGCAAGCGGGTGGTGAGATCTAGCGCATTCAGCAATCGTGAGCCTCCATCGCGCCAATGTAGCCCAGCTTGCTGAAATCCTAGCCGATAGTAACACCGGACCGCGCGTTCATTGACTGCCGCCACATCTAAGACCATTTTCTCGAAATGCATCACGGAGAAGTAGGCTTCCAAAAAGGTTTGCAGGGCCTCCGTGCCATAGCGCTGACTGACGAACGGCGAGCCAATCGTTATCCCCAGGCGTGAGGAGGCCGCTACCGAGTCGATATTGCGTAACGTAATGCGGCCAATTAGTGGACCGGCGTGGAGCTGAACAGCATACGTCCGGCGAATATCGTGCATCCATTCCCGCTCCCCAACCACCACCCGATCCGGCAGATTCCAGATCACGCTGAGCGGATCCGTAAAGGGTGGCCAGCGATCCATCGTGTGGTAATCTTGGCGCTGCCAGCGTCGAATAAGGAGTCGTTCGCTGGAGGCCACCAGGTCATCACGTGCCATACCGTTCTCTTGACCTAAAATACATAAATTTCATTATAGCATGAGGCTGCTTATGAAGTACCTGACTATATTCCTGTTATGCTATGTCCTTGTGGGGTGTAGTACGTCTCGTCAGCCCGGACCAACGAGCCTGGCAGCACCGTTGCCAACCCCGTCGGCGCCCGCGCCGGCAGCGCACCCGACAGCTCAGCCCAGCCCGCCTATCACCGCGCCACCACCCACTCTGGCGCTATCATCAACACCTGTGCCACCACCAACACCCGTGCCGCCCCAGCTGCTGGCCGATGCCGACCCGCAGATCCAGCGCCTGGCGTTTGGGCCGGCGACGCGGAGCCAGCAGTGGCTGATTACGCGCAATCTGAGCGCGACATTCTCGCTCTTCGGCCTGCGCGGACAGCAATCTCGCGCCGCCCAGCCGCTTGATGGCGAGCCACTCAGCTGGACGCCGGAGGGCGCGCTGCTGTTGTTCACCAGCCCTGGGGCGCCCGATCGCGTCTGGGCCCTGGAGCCAACCACCGGGATCACGACGACCGTGCTCACGACCACCTTCGGGCCAATCGGCGGACTCGCCTGGCTGGACACAGCGATCATCTACGCTGTCGCCGAAGCGGATGGGCTGGCTTTAGTGGCGATGGATGAGCGCAGCGCATCCCAGGTGGTCGCCCGCCTGCCGGAGCGGCGCCTGATTGATGGCGGGCTGCTGGCCGGGCCGGACCAGCGCAGCGCCGCCCTGCTCGTTGTTGGCACGGTCACGCCAACCGTGGAGCTGTACTATTTTGATAACACCACCCGACAGCTGAGTCTGATCGATACCCACGCCGCCAATCTTGAGGGAGCGGCGGCGGCTCAGGCGGTCTGGTCGCTGCAGGGCGATCTCGCCTACAGCCTTGGAAATGGACTCCGGCGCTACAGCCAGACCACCAATCGCATCAGCGCCGCCGGCTTTCCAGGGGCGCCCTACGACTGGCTCGGCGGCGGGGTGCTGGCGCGGGGCAGCGCGGAGGGCGCCCTGGTCCGCTGGCGCGATGATGGAATCCAGCCCTTCGACACCGGCAGCGGGCCGCTGATCGCCAGCGATGCCCAGGCCATTGGCCGCAACGAGGCGGTGCTGCTGATTGGCCAGCAGATCTGGCGGGTGACAATTCCATAAGGCCGCCCTACGCCTGTGGCCGCCGTGGAACCCGATCGAACAGTCGCTCCAGCCAGAGCACAACAGCGTTAACCGCAAAGGCCAGCAGCCCGAGCACCAGCGCCCCGGCCCAGATCATATCATTGCGGTCGAACTGAATGCCCATAAAGAGCAGCGTGCCTAGCCCTCCGGCGCTGATTTTGGCGGCAATTGCGGCGATGCCAATAATGGTCACGGCGGCAATCCGCACACCGGCCAGAATAATCGGCAGGGCCAGCGGCAGCTCGACGCGCCACCAGCGGACCCAGCGGTTCATCCCCATCGCCGTGGCGGCCTCCAGGAGCGCCGGGTTGATTGAGTGCAGGCCGACAACAATATTGCGCACCAGCACAACCTGGGCATAGATCACCAACGTCGCCACCGCCGTTTTCACCCCCAGGCCCAGAAATGGGATGAGGATGATCAGCAGGGCCAGGCTCGGCACGGTGTAGAGGATACTGAGGAGGCCAAGGATCGGCGGAGCCAGCCAGCGATAGCGCGCCAGCGTAATCCCCAGCGGAAAGGCGATCAGCAGCGCCAGCAGCAGCGCCAGCCCGGTGATCTGCAGATGTTGCACGAACAATGTCCAGACGTGGTTGCGCTGGTCAACAAGGTAGCGCAGGGCCGCCAGCAGATCGGTCATACGGCCTCGGGGCGACGGGTCAGATGGCGAATGTGCTCCAGCGAGAGCAGCCCAACCGGCACAGCATTATCCAGCACCGTCAGCTCGGCCGTGCCAGTCTGCAGCAGCAACGACAGGGCATGGCGCAGATCAGCGCCCAGCGCAATGGTTGGCTGGTCGGACGGCGGAAGCGGCGTGGCGAGCGGCAGCATCGCGGCGGCAACCTGAATCAGGCCAAGCTGGCGCACAATATCGTCGGCGCCAATCAGGTCGGCCACAAAGGCATTGGCCGGCCGGGTCAGCACATTGAAGGGCGTATCGTACTGGACCACCTGGCCCTGCTGCATCACCACAATCCGGTCGGCCAGCCGCAGGGCCTCCTCAACATCGTGGGTGA
>JACCRK010000331.1 GCA_013813565.1 Herpetosiphonaceae bacterium | reverse complement strand
CCCTCAGCGCGCGCCAGCGCGTGGGGCTCGCGACGGCGCTCGGCCGCCTCATCGATCAAGCGGATGCCTCGCCATCGGAGGAGCCGCCGGCGCGCGCCGAGCTCTCGGCGCAGTTCGATGATCTCTTCGGCCCCGCCTGACGCCCCGCCATGCTCTCGATCACCAAGATCAACAGCGCGGGGACGCAGGCAAAGCGAGCCGGCCAAGGGGCTGGCTATCTCTTCTATCTCGGGAGCCCGAGCACGCGTGAGCGCGGCGACTTTGACGACTACGCGCGCGGCCCGCATCTCGATGGGCCGCTCCCGGTCTGGGCCGGTAGCGGGCCCGCGCTGCTGGGCCTCTCCGGCATCGCAACGAGCGAGGCGGTGGAGCGCCTGGCTCGGGGCTTCCATCCTGTCTCCGGCGCGCCTCTTGTCCAAGGAGCGGGGGACTGGCATGTCATGGGTGTGGACCTGACCTTCTCCGCGCCCAAGGATGTCTCGGCGATCTTCGCCGGGGCGGACCCAGCCACGCAGCAAGCGATCCTCGACGCGATGCGCGAATCCGTCCGCGTCGCTGTCGCGCACAGCGAGAGCGTGAGCATCACCAGGCACGGGCATGGCGGGCGCGTGAAGCAAGCCGCGGAGGCCGTGGTCGCCGCGCTGCATCAGCACTTCGCCAGCCGAGCGGGCGACGCGCAGCTCCATGTCCATGCCTTCCTCTTCAACCTCGGCAAGCGAGCGCAGAGCGCTGAGTGGAGCGCGCTCGATGGCAAGCCGCAGTTCGAGGCGAAGATCGCGACGGCTTTCCTCTTCCGCGCGGAGCTCGCCTCGCGGCTCAAAGCGATGGGCTTCGAGATCGAGCCGCATCGCCGCTACTACTTCAAGGTCGCCGGGGTCAGTGATCAGCAGCGCGAGGCGCTCTCCACGCGCTCGCGCGATATCAAGGGCTATCTCGCCGAGAGGGGCCAGAGCGCGGCCACCGGGGCGGCGGCGCGGGAAGTCGCAGCGCTCAACACGCGCTCATCAAAGGCCGAGCCACCGCTGCCCGAGCTGCTCACCCGATTCCGGGAGAGAGCCGCGAGCCTTGGCATCACCCCCGCGCTGATATCAGCCTGGCGCGGCGCGAAGGCAGTGGAGCCCGAACCGCTGTCGATCGACCATGAGGCCCTGCTGCGAGAGCTGACCGAATCGAGCTCGGTGGCGACGCCTCATGAGGCGCTGGCGCTCATCTGCGAGAAGGCGCTCGGCCGCTGGGATGCGGCCCGATGCCTCGCCGAGCTCAAAGCCTTCCTGGCGAACCCCTTGGTCCTGCGCCTGGGCAGCACCGAGCACCTCACCGAAGTCTTCACATCCCAGGCCATGCTCGACCTGGAAGCTGATATCAGCGCGAAGGTGGAGGCCGGCAAGGGGTCCGCGGCGCATCGGCTGGATAGCTCAACCGTGGAGCGAGCATTCGAGGGCTTGGAGCGCGACCTCTCTGAAAAGGTCGGCGCGGCGGTGAAGCTCGATGAGCAGCGGGCGGCGGCGCTCCACATTTGCTGCGAGACCGGCGCGCATGCCTTCATCGAAGGCTGGGCCGGCACCGGCAAGACCACGATGCTCAAAACCGTGGGCGCGGCCTACCGTGAGGCCGGCCTCACGCCCATCGGCTGCTGCCAGTCCGCCGCCGCCGCGCTGAACCTCTCGCCCTCTCGCGCGAGGCCGCGATCCCCTCGCGCACCATCGCGAGCCTGCTGCTCTCCATCAAGGAGGGCCGCGTCAAGCTCACGGCAAAGAGCGCCTTGATCCTCGATGAGGCCGGCATGGTGGGCTCGCGCGAGTTCGCCCTGCTGCAAGCCGAGGCGCTCAGCGCCGGCGCGAAGCTCATCGCCGTGGGCGACCCCAAGCAGCTCCAACCCATCGGCGCGGGCGGCATCTTCAAGGCCCTCATGGAGCGCCACGGCAAGGCCGAACTCTCGGCGATCCAACGCCAGCGCACCGATCAAATGCCGCTGCTCGAATGGATCGGCAGCGGCAAGGCCGCCGCGGCGCTGGGCCTACCCAAAGCTCGGCTCGACGCGATCAAGGCGTTGCCCGAGGATGCGCGCATGCCGGCGCTCGAAGCGCTGGCCGAAAGCAATCCGAAGCTCGCCAGGGCGCTCGTTCGCTGGCGCGATCGGTTCGATCATCAATGGATGCGCGAGGCGGTGGCCGATCTCGCCCGCGGCGAGGCCGAGAGCGCATTGCGGCGCATGGATGAGCATGGTCGGCTGCGTCTGATATCAGGCCAGCAGGCCACCCTCGACGCGCTGATATCAGACTGGGACCGCGACAAGACTGATATCAGGAGCAAGGCCCTCGTCGCCGCGACCCGCGCGGAGACCTTCGCTCTGAACCAGCTCGCCCGGGCGCGGCTCATCGAGCGCGGCGCGGTGCGCGGCGCCGAAGGCCTGACCGTCCAAGTTCTCGACCGCGAGGGCAACTCGGAGGCGCGCGAGTTCGCGCCTGGCGATCGTCTCGTCTTCACGCAGAACGATCACTCGCTGGGCGTGGTGAACGGCGCCGCGGGAGCGCTCCTCTCCATCAAGGCCCTTCCCCATGGCGATGCCACGCTCGAAGTCCGGCTCGATGAGCCCAACGCGCGAGGCGAGTCCGTGGTCCGCGTGCCCGCGTCTTTCGGCCGCTTCGATCACGCCTATTGCCTCACCAACCACAAGAGCCAGGGCCGCACCTTCGACTCCGCCTATGTGCTCGTGAATCCCAGCGCGGCTGACCGCGAGTGGAGCTATGTCGCCGCGAGCCGCTCGCGCTTCGCCACCACCCTTTACACCGACACCAGCGCGATCCGCCCTATCGACCCGAAGGGCCATCAGCGGGACGGGATGGAGCCGAGCCGCGACGAGCTGATATCAGCGCTCGCCTCTCGGATGAAACGCAGCCGAGCCAAAGGCACGACGCTCGACTGGGAGCGGCCCGCGGAGGCAACCATCGAGCCTGCATCCCCGATGAACCGCCTGATGCGATGGGCCCAGGGGCGCATGGCCCCGCGGGCTCAGCGTCGCGAGGAGCAGCGCGAGGAACTGGCGCAGGAGCGAGCCCGGTGAGCAAGTGGATTGACCTCGGGGAATGGGACCGCAAGACCGGCTCAGTCGGCCTCTCGAAGGCGCGCCGCGAGCGGCTGCGGGAGTTCGCCGACAGCGTCGGCGAGGGCTTGACCAAGGCAGAGGCGCTTTACGCGCTGATTGACCGAGCGCTCCCTATCGCGCCGGCGCCCTCGCCGGTGGCCAATCCGCAAGCCGATGCTTTCCGGGAAGTTGCCGAGCGTAGCGCGAGCGCCTTGGAGCGGGTGGCAGCCACGCTCACCCCATTGGAGCGGCTGATATCAGCCGACGAGGGCGACGAGCCCGCGCCCAGCGCCAGGCCGAACCTTGGCCCGCGAGCATGGATCGACGGCGCATTGGCCCAGCTCGCGGTCCGGCCGCAATCGCAGTTCGCGCTGGGCCTCCAATGGCAGTCTTGCGCTCGCCGCCCGGGCGAGCCAGCCAATCTCGTTTTCAGCGTGGATCGCCTGCGGCTGGATCAGCGTGAGATTGATGCGAGCGCCGCGAACTTGCCCAGTCTCGCCCTGCGGCTCCGCGATGCCGGCGCCTCGTCTGATATCAGCCTCGCGACCCTGCTCGGCCCCCTCGCCCTGGTTTGCCGGCCATTGGATGGCGGCTGGTCCTGCGAGCTCCGAAGCATCGACCCGAAGCTCTCCCCACTGCTCGCTTTTCGGTGCTGACGGCCTTGCAACCCGGGGTAATACCAAAGGTATTACCTACGGTGCGTCAGTGTGTATATAAATACTCGTTGGCATTTAGCACGAGCACCTATGTCAATGAATTGACAACTGAAGTTATTTCTTGTTTATTAAACCCGAGACAACCGAGTCAGTAACAGCACATGGATTATTTTTCGGCGGCAAGTTAACTTTGCTTTTGATAGTTATGTCAACAGCATCAACCGCGGCCAGTCTAAAGCGTACGAAAGGAATTTCCCAGATGAAAAATTTCAGAGTCTCAATAGCACGGGCAACCAGAGCGATTCGCCCATATATTTTCTTCATTATGACAGCCACCATTGCCATCGGCCATATCTTACTTCAGGAATTCCGCCACTAATATGGCACCCGGCGCAACAACAGCTGCCCATTCGAGAGCCCGCTTCCAATCTGGCGGAATATTATTGGCAACAGAGCCACCCATGCACAATGCACTAATTATCAACCCTAGCGCGTGAACATACCTTGTCGCCCGGGGATTGTGAGCAATGTCGATTGTCGCGTTAATAAAAAGAAGCAATACTCCCCCAGCGAGCAACACGAGAACGCAATAAATGCCGATTCTTTTGAATACCGAAAGCATGAAGCGATCCTAGTAGCTTTGAAGGTGGCGCAAATTCTGGCACACTGACCAGCCCAACCACTCGCTGACCGCTGGTGGTCCAGTTCCCGGGCTAAGTGGCTGTTAGGCAACGGCTTTTCAGTTGAGGGCAAGACCTCCCTGAAGCGCCACCAGAATTTCGAAGGCTTGCAGGTCCACGACTTGCAAGCCTTTTGTTCGTCCGGGGCGCGCTATTGAAGCGTCTCGCCTGCGCCGCGGGAGCAGCGGCCGCGTACACCGCCACTGCTCGCCGCTGCAGCAACCATCGCGCAAGCCCATGCTCTCCCGACCCACCCGCGTTCTGTCCGTGATCGCGCCGATGACGCAGCTCAACACGCCGTATCCGTCGACCGCTTACCTGACCGGCTTTCTGCGCTCGCGGGGCGTCGATGCGGTGCAGGAAGACTTGGCGCTGGCGCTGGCCCTGGAGCTGCTGTCGCCGAGCGGGCTGGTGGCGATCCGCGAGCGCATCGCCGAACTGCCGGCGTCGGGGCGCACGCCGCCGGTCGAGGCTTTCGACGAGCACTTCGACCGCTATGCGCAGACGATCGGCCCCACGGTGGCGTTCCTGCAGGGGCGCGACGCCACGCTGGCGCACCGCATCTGCAGCCGCGCCTTCCTGCCCGAAGGG
>JACCRK010000324.1 GCA_013813565.1 Herpetosiphonaceae bacterium | reverse complement strand
ATCATCAACCGTCTGGTCAGCGAGGGCAAAGGCATTATTGTGATTTCCTCCGAGCTGCCAGAGATTCTGGGCATGTGTGACCGCATCTACGTGATGAACAAAGGCAAGATTGTCGGCGAAATGCCCGTCGCCGCCGCCTCGCCGGAGAAAATCATGAAGTGCATCATGCAAGAGGAGATCATCGAGCAATGAGCACACCGCAAGACGTCATCAAACCCGCCGGACCGAGTCGCACGCAGGAGCTGGCCGGGCTGTTCCGGGATAACATTCGCGAGTACGGCATGCTGATCGCGCTGATCGTGATTATGCTGTTTTTCCAGTGGAGAACCAACCAGGTCCTGCTCCAGCCGCTCAATATCACCAATCTGATTCTGCAAAACAGCTACATCGTGGTGATGGCGCTGGGCATGCTGCTGGTGATTGTGTCCGGACATATCGACCTTTCGGTCGGCTCGGTGGTCGCCATCACTGGTGCGGTCGCGGCGGTGCTGATCGTCAAGTATGAGGTGAACTATTTCCTGGCCGGGCTGGCCTGTCTGCTGGTCGGTGGAATCATCGGGGCGGTGCAGGGCTTCTGGATCGCCTACATGAAGATTCCGGCGTTCATCGTGACGCTGGCGGGGATGCTGGTGTTTCGCGGCCTGACCCAGGTTGTGCTCGATGGCCAGAACATCGGGCCGTTCCCGGTGGCGTTTCAAAAGCTCAGCACCGGCTTCATCCCCAACCCGCTCGGCGGCGACCTCCACCTCACCTCGCTGCTGGTTGGTGCCCTGGTCTCGGCGGTCGTGGTCTATCTGGACATTCGCGCCCGGCGCAATCAGCGCAAGTTCAAGTTCGCTGTCGCCTCATTTCCCCTCTTCGTGGTCAAGAATGTCCTGATCAGCGCCGTGATTATGTGGCTGTGCTATCTGCTGGCCCAGTACAAGGGGCTGCCCAACGTGCTGATCGTGCTGGCGGTGCTGATCGCGTTCTACACCTTTGTGACCAACCGCACCGTGATTGGCCGGCGGATCTATGCGCTGGGTGGCAACGAGAAGGCCGCCAAGCTCTCCGGGGTCAACACCGCCCGCCTGACCTTCTACACCTTTGTGAATATGGGCGTGCTGGCGGCAACGGCGGGCCTGATCCTGGCGGCGCGCTTCAACTCGGCCACGCCCAAGGCGGGCAGCGGCTTTGAGCTGGACGTGATCGCGGCGGCCTTCATCGGCGGCGCCTCGGCCTCCGGCGGGGTTGGCAAAGTCATCGGCGCGGTCATCGGCGCGTTCGTGATGGGCGTGATGAACAACGGCATGTCGATTATCGGCATCGGCGTCGACTGGCAGCAGATCATCAAGGGCCTGGTGCTGCTGCTGGCCGTGTACTTCGATGTGTACAACAAGAATAAGGCTTAGGGAGGAGTTTCCCAGTCAGACACCCACCGCTGAAGCGGGTGGGCTTGCTCCGTAGGAGGAAGCCCCGTCTGACCAGCCTCGGTCTGCATCCGTGCAGACTCCGTTCGGGGTGAATATATAGGCACCATGGGATGCCCCCTCAGTCCCATGCACTGCGGATCGTCGTTAAGCGATGGGTGGCGGGTCACTCACGTGCGACGGTCATCAAACCACCCTAGAACATTGGCGAGAGGGACCTTACCGCCTTCGGGCGTGACGCCGCCTACGCGGCACTTGGAGTTCTGTATGATATTTGTCCTGAGCAGCGACGGACAGCCACTCGATCCCTGTCATCCGGCCCGCGCCCGCCAAGTGCTCCGGCGCGGCCGGGCACGGGTCGTCCGGCGCTTTCCCATGACCATCCAACTCCTAGATCGCAGCGCCGCCCAGAGTACCACCCACGGCCTGCGGCTCAAGATCGATCCTGGTTCTCACACCACCGGCCTGGCTCTCGTCAGTGATGCCACCCAGACCGTTGTTTGGGCGGCGGAATTAACCCACCGCAGCGGCACTATTCGCGAGGCACTCCAGGCCCGCAGTGCGCTCCGGCGCAATCGTCGCCAGCGCCACACGCGCTATCGCCCGGCCCGCTTCAATAATCGGCGGCGTCAACCCGGCTGGCTGGCTCCGAGCCTGCGCAGCCGCGTCGATCACATCATGACGTGGTATCAGCGCCTCGCTCGGCGCTGTCCGATCACGGCGATCAGTGTCGAACTCGTGCGCTTTGACACCCAGGCGCTCGTTCATCCTGAAATCAGCGGGGTCGCCTATCAGCAGGGCGAGCTGTTGGGCTACGAAGTGCGCGAATATCTGTTGGAAAAGTGGCAGCGGACATGTGCCTATTGTGGCGCGACGGGTCTGCCCCTCCAAGTGGAACATCTAGTGCCACGAGCACGTGGCGGGACGGATCGGGTCAGCAATTTGACGCTGGCCTGTGGACCGTGTAATCAACGCAAAGGCCCCCAGACCGCTGCGGAGTATGGCTTCCCGCAGCTCCAGGCGCAGGCCCAGCGACCCTTGCGTGATGCGACGGCGGTCAACAGCACCCGCTGGGCATTGTACCAGCACCTCCAGGCCACGGGGTTGCCCGTGGAGACGGGGACGGGCGGGCGCACAAAGTACAACCGGACGCGGCTGGGCTGGGCGAAAACGCACTGGCGGGACGCGGCCGCCGTGGGGGCCAGCACGCCGGAGCGGCTGCGGATTATCACGCCGATGGTGTTGCAGATCACGGCGACGGGGCGGGGCCTGCATAGCCGGACGAAGCTGGACAAGTACGGGTTTCCTCGGCTCCGGCTACCGCGCCAAAAACGGTTTTTTGGCTTTCAGACGGGGGATATGGTGGGGGCGGTGGTGACGACGGGGGGGAAACAGGGGCGCTACGTTGGGCGCGTAGCGGTGCGGGCGCGTGGGTCGTTCAACGTGACCACGGCGACGGGAACGGTGCAAGGGCTGCATCACCGATTCTTCCGGCTGGTCCAGCGGGCAGATGGCTATCGCTACGCCACCCAGAGTAGCGGCCGACTCCTCGATCCTTTAACGACGGCTGAGGCCAACCCTCAGCCGCATTCCTCCCACCGCTGAAGCGGGTGGGTTTCCTGCGGAGGTTTCTATGAGCGGACGGAGATACGCGATTGGCGTGGATTTTGGCACCGAGTCGGGGCGGGCGCTGCTGGTTGATATCAGCGATGGCGCCGAGATCGCGGCCGCCGTGCATGCGTACGCCCACGGTGTGATCGATGAAGTCCTGCCTGGCACCAGCATGCGCCTTGAGCCCGACTGGGCGCTCCAGCACCCCGACGACTACCTGGAGGTGTTCCGGCGGGCCATCCCGGCGGTGCTCAAGGCGAGCGGCGTCGATCCGGCCGACGTGATAGGGCTGGGCATCGACTTCACCGCCTGCACCATGCTGCCGACCGCCGCCGACGGCACGCCGCTGTGCATGCTGCCGGAGTGGCGCGACCACCCGCACGCCTGGGTCAAGCTGTGGAAACATCACGCCGCCCAGCCCGAGGCCAACCGGCTCAACCAGATCGCCGCCGAGCAGGGCTACACGTTTCTCAATCGCTACGGCGGCAAGATCAGCTCGGAGTGGTTTTTTCCCAAGGCCTGGCAGATTCTGAACGAGGCGCCGGAGGTCTACGCCGCCGCCGACCGCCTGATCGAGGCCGCCGACTGGGTGGTCTGGCAGCTCACCGGCATCGAGAGCCGCAACGAGTGCACCGCTGGCTACAAGGCCATGTGGTCAAAGCACGAGGGCTTTCCGCCGGACGCCTTTTTTCGGGCGCTCGATCCGCGGCTGGAGCAGATTGTCGACACCAAGATGTCGCGCACGCTCCTGCCGCTGGGCGCACGGGCGGGCGGGCTGAGCCAGCAGGCGGCCGGGTGGACCGGGCTGCTGCCGGGGACCGCCGTCGCGGTGGCCAATGTCGATGCCCACGTCACCCTGCCGGTGACCGGCAGCATTGCGCCGGGCACGATGGTGATGATTATGGGCACCAGCACCTGCGATGTGCTGATCGGCGAGCGCCAGGCGACGCTCCCGGAGGTACCGGGGATGTGCGGCGTGGTCGAGGGCGGGATTGTGCCGGGGATGCCGGGCTACGAGGCGGGCCAGAGCGCGGTTGGCGACATCTTCGCCTGGTTCATCGAGAACGGCGTGCCCGCCGAGTACCACCAGGCGGCGCGGGAGCTGAATGTCAGCCTGCACGCGCTGCTGGAGGCCGAGGCGGCCCGCCTCAAGCCCGGCGAGAGCGGCCTGCTGGCGCTGGACTGGTGGAACGGCAACCGCTCGACCCTGGTCGATGTGGAGCTGGGCGGCCTGCTGGTCGGGATGACCCTGGCCACCACGGCGCCGGAGATCTACCGCGCCCTGATCGAGGCGACCGCTTTTGGCAAGCGCGAGATCATCGAGACCCTCAACACTGCCGGTGTGCCAATTCGCCGCCTGGTGGCGGCCGGCGGCCTGCCGGAGCGCAACCGGCTGCTGATGCAGATCTACGCCGATGTCACCAACCACGAGATCAGCATTGTGCGCAGCGGGCAGGCGCCTGCAGTTGGCGCGGCGATGCACGGCGCAGTGGCGGCCGGAGTCGCGGCGGGCGGCTACCCCGATATCGCCGCCGCCGCCAGCCACATGGGCGGCCTGCGACCGGAGACCTACCGGCCAATTCCAGCCAACGTCGCCGTCTACAACCGCCTGTACGCCGAGTACAAGACGCTGTACGACTACTTTGGCCGCGGCGAGAACGATGTGATGAAGCGCCTGCGCAGCCTGCGCCACGAGCAGCTAGCAGCCAGCAGCTAGTAGCATAGACTACATAGCATAGCACCAAGGTTTATGCGTTTTTAAGCCATACCAAAGGCATAGAGTGCTATCATCCTGGTTGCTAACCTTTATGAAACAGTACAACTAGCTACTAGCCACTAGCTACTAGCTACTAACGCCCCCAAGGAGAATTGCAATGCTTGAGCAACTCAAGGAACAGCTTTGGAAGCTGCACCTGGAACTCCCGAAAAATGGCCTGGTGACCTGGACCGGCGGCAACGTCAGCGCCCGCGACCCCGAGAGCAACCTGGTCGTGATCAAGCCCAGCGGCGTGATGTACGAGGATCTGCGGCCCGAGGACCATGTCGTGCTGACGCTGGCTGGCGACGTGGTTGAGGGCAGCCTCAAGCCGTCATCCGACACCGCCAGCCACCTGTACATCTACCGCCAGCGCCCGGAGATCAACGGCATCGTGCACACCCACTCGCCCTACGCGACCGCGTTTGCCGCGCTGGGCCGGCCGATCCCGGTCTATCTCACCGCGATGGCCGACGAGTTCGGCGGACCGATTCCCTGCGCTGGCTTTGCGCTGATCGGCGGCGAGGAGATTGGCCGGCAGGTGGTCGAGCATATCGGCGCCTCGCCAGCGGTGCTGCTGAAAAACCACGGCGTGTTCACGATCGGCAAAACGGCGCGGGCGGCGGTCAAGGCGGCGGTGATGACCGAGGATGTGGCCCGCACGGTCTGGTATGCGCTCCAGATGGGCATACCAAACGAGATCGCGCCGGCTGATGTGGCCGCGCTGCATCACCGCTACACCCATGTCTACGGCCAGTAAGCTATCGTTCGCGCAGCAGTGCGAGTACACGAGGAAACAGGGAAATGATCGAACTTAATCACTTTGAGGTCTGGTTTGTAACCGGCAGCCAGCATCTCTATGGCCCCGAGGTGCTGGAGCAGGTCGCCGAACACTCGCGGATTGTCGCGCAGGCGCTGAGCGATGCCGCCGCGATCCCGGTGCAGGTGCGCTTCACGCCGGTGCTGAAGACCTCCGATGAGATCTATCAGCTCGTCCTGGAGGCC
>JACCRK010000075.1 GCA_013813565.1 Herpetosiphonaceae bacterium | reverse complement strand
GCTACACCTACACCGATTCTACCCGCGACGGGCCAACCCCCGACATTGTCAAGGAGGCCGCCGGCCAGCCCGAGCTCGGCCAGATGCTCTCCGACTTCTTCGGCCAGTACAACCGCACGCCCTGGGTGAACATCTGGGCCGGGCTGGTGGTGGTCCTGATGCTGTGCGCCTTCACCCTGCTCAGCGAGGGGCTGCGCCGCAAACTTGATGTCACCCGCCCGCGGGCGGCGCGCTGGTGGACGTGGCGGTGGCGCTCATCTCAGCCACCAAGCGGCGAAGATTGGTCCTGATCCATCGGTGGGATGACTCACCGCTGATGTCGCGGGAGGCGAATCATAGAAACCCGCTTGCCGAAGCGAGAACGCATAAGCCCGGACACTACCCAGTTGACGTTTGCTTAATAGTGGGTTAGTATTTGCGCCAACCACGTGTTGTGTTGGTCTATCTGTCCACACCACTAACTCTACATCACAGCCACCCACACCCACACCCAACACAAAAACTCTACCTGTCACAAGCACAACGCACTCATTCCAGATTCCTGCATGGTCTTCGACCCTGTCATGGTCTTTTGCGATCAGTTTGGCACCTGTCACAAGCACAGCATACCGAATTCCGCATTAAACCCAGCAAGGCGTTCGACCGCGTATGGTCCTTTCGCAATCAGTCTGGCGGCCTTCAAGGCATTGGTTAATCCCTTTTGGTAGCGATGGCCAGCCAGGCAGTTCCCAGCCAAAATTCAATAAGGCAGGCGATCACTGCCAGCCAAAACCTATTCAGACCTCGATTTCGTCTAGCAAGGAGTATCTAGTGATCCTTATTATCACCAGACTTTTGGGCGATAAACCGGTCGTCCAAGTCCGCGACATGCTTCAGGCTCAGGGGGCTGAAGTCATGGTGATTGGCCCAGAGACAATGGAAAAAGATGCCTCGTTCAAGATCCACTATTCCAGCCCCGGCAGGCCGCAGGCCCTTTTACGGCTCGCCGATCGCGAGTTTGATCTGGCAAAAGATATCAAGTCGACCTGGATCTGGCGCAGCTGGCGGCCGGAGCCACTCCTCGCGCAGTATGCAAATCTGGTCAAACATCCCGATGAATGGAATTTTTTCTCCAACGAGTGGGCGGCGTTCTACAAAAGCGTCACGACAGCGCTCCAATATAACGGGGTTTTTTGTGTCAACCCGCCGCCTTTCCACGATGCCTTTGAAGAAAAGTGCGCCCAGCTGTGGATTGCCGCCGACGTGGGCCTGACCATTCCGACTACGCTTTACACCGCCCACCTGCCCTATGCCCAAGATTTTTACCACGAACACGCCGATTCAATTATCTACAAGCCATTCCGGCCGTTTTTCAAAGTCGTTCCAACCAAGCCGGGCGAGCAAAGCAAAATTGCTAAACTATTAACCAACCGCGTCTCGGCGCAGCATTTTGACACCGCCAAACAGGCCATCCCCACCCCAGGTATTTTCCAGCCCTATGTTGAAAAACAATTTGAAATCCGCATCGTAGTCATTGGGCGCGAACTGTTTGCCTGCGCGATTGACTCACAAAACAGCGAGCGTTCGCGCGAAGACTGGCGGCGCTACGATCTCAAAAACACCCCCTACACACCCTACGAGCTGCCGGCCGATCTGGCCGATAAAATCCGCCGCTACATGGATCGGCTTGGGCTGGTTTTCGGGAGCATCGATATGATTGTCACCCCTGAAGGCGAGCATATTTTTCTGGAAATCAATCCCAACGGTCAGTTCGATTGGATTGCCCAGCTCTCCGGTCTGCCAATTTATGAGCATCTGGTCGCTATGCTGCGCGCCGGCAGTATGGATTACAAGGCCGAGCTCGAGCCTGAGGTGCTGCATGCTGAATAACATGTTTATCTACCGCCGGTTGCCCTGGATTCGGGCCTCGGAAGGCCAGGACTGCGGGCCGTCGGTGTTTGCCTCGATCGCCCACTACTACAAGCACCGGATCACCCTGGAGCAGGCGCGCACCCTGGTCAGTACCGATCGTAACGGCACCAGCCTTGCCGGCCTGCGCGATGGCGGACGGGCGATCGGCCTCGACTCAAGGCCAGCCCATGCCATCTACAGCGCCCTTGAGCATGTCAACCTGCCGGCAATCGCCCACCTCAAGAGCGGTGAAGGCCACTACGTGATCATCTACCGCTGGACGCCAGCCGCAGTGACGGTCCTTGATCCAAGCCGCGGCCTGCGCACGCTCAGCCAGGCGGATTTTGAGGCCATCTGGAGCGGCTATCTGGTCGAGTACAAGCCAACTCCCGCGCTCAAGCCCCGGCCGGCCGATGTGCGCCCGTTTAAGAAAATGCTCCAGCTGGCCGGCCAGCATAAAGGCATCCTGGCAACCGTGTTGCTCCTGTCGCTGCTGGCCACATCGTTAGGCTGGGCAACCTCGTTTTTCATGCAAATCCTAATTGATACGATCCTGCCAAACCGCGACACCGCCTTGCTGTTTGCGCTTGGGGCTGGGCTGATGCTGGTCAGCGTCTTTCAGACCGTGCTGCAATTCTGGCGTCTATGGCTTAGCGCCAAAGTTGGCCAAAAGGTTCATCAAGCCTATTCGGCGCACTACATCGATCGGCTGCTGCGGCTGCCGATGAAGGTCTTTGATGTGCGCTGCGTGCCGGGCATGGTGCTGAGGGTCACCCAGGCCGATGGGATTCAGATGGCGCTTTCGGAAGGGATGATCGCTGTTCTGGCCGATTCGGTGATGTTTCTCAGCGCCCTGGGGATTATTTTTTTCTACAACCCGCTTGCGGCGCTGATCGCGGCCGGGGCAATCCCCTTGGTGTGGCTGGTCTTGTTTACGCTCAACGGACGCGTCTACACCTCGCAGCTGGCGTCGATGGTGCGACTCGAAGAGTTTGCCGCCTATATGGTTGATGTTTTCGAGTGCATCCGAACTGTCAAAGTCTTTGGGGCGGAGGCGGAATACAAGCAGCTCCTGAACGAAAAACTGGAAACCTTCACCAAAGCGCGCATGCAAAGCCGGATAGACATCGCGTTGCCAAGCGCCTGGAGTATGTTTGCGACCTCGTTTATTATGGCGTCAATCCTCTGGTACGGCAGTAGACAGGTCTTCATCGGCACGATGACGCCAGGCGAGCTGATTGTCCTCTTTGGAATGGTGGCCTTTTACCTGAACCCGATCCAGCGGCTCCCGGCAACCATCCTCAACCTGCGCACGGCCTTGCTTGGCATTGAGCGGATCGACGAAATCACCACCTTGCCCGATGAAGCCGTGCGGACAACCAATCCGGTTCCGCTGGCGGAGGTCAAAGGCGCGATCGAGTTTAAGGATGTCCGCTTCGCCTATCTGCGCAACAAGTCCATCCTCAAAAATCTTAATTTCACGATTGCGCCCGGCGAAACGGTCGCCATTGTCGGCGAAACAGGCTCCGGCAAAACCTCGCTCGCCAACCTGATCACCGGCTTCTATCTGCCATCCAACGGCGATGTCTTGATCGACGGCATCAGCACCCGCAACCTCCTGCCTGATGATCTGCGAAAATCAATCAGCGCCGTTTTTCAAAATACCCGCCTGATGCAGCAATCGATCCACGATAACATCACGATGATGCGGCCGGTTGATCTCGCAGATGTGCGTGCAGCCGCCCAGATTGCCCAGGCCGATGAGTTTATCTCGCAGCAGATGTATGGCTACGACGCGCAAGTGTCGCGAAGCGGCGACAATTTTTCTTCAGGCCAGGGCCAGCGGATTACCCTTGCCCGCGCCCTGCTGAAAAACGCTCCGATCTTGATCCTCGATGAAGCGACCAGCAATCTCGACAGTGCCACCGAACAAGGGTTTCTGCAGGCGCTGGAGGCCAATCGCTCCGGGCGAACGACGATCGTCATCGCCCACCGCCTGAGCACGATTCTCCGGGCCGACCGCATCATTGTGATGGACAACGGTGAAATCATCGAATCCGGTACCCATGACGAACTGGTCAATCGCCGCAGCCACTATTACAGGCTGATCCAGGGCCAGATCACCAAACCGCTCAGCGAACCCTTGGCCGTGTGACAAGGTGCGCTAGCGTATTCGAGGCGTGCGTTGTTGCCAGGTGCGAGGCAAGCACACGTGACGCTGGACGCTGAATGCGCTAGCAGCGCTGGATTGAAAGCCGGCTGGGCCAGAAACAAGCGTAACGCCGACCAGCCGACCCAATATCTGCATTTGAATCTGCATAGGAAGGAGCATCTAAGAAAGCAGTTATATGTCGGGCTTTATATAGCTGCTTGATCAAAAGTACTTCATAATAAAGCATAGTCATATATCAATCCAAAGATGGATTATACGTAAAGTATTATTCTATTTCTTATGGTGTTTATTTTAGCCTGAAGATATTTATTTTGTTTCTATCAATTATTTAGTCATAGTTTGCTAGAAATTACTCTTGACATTTTATAGCAATCTTTTATAATCATTTTTGTTACTGCCACGTCCCGCCAGCGTATCTCCTATCTTAGACCTCTTTATTTAAGGAGTTCATCAATGAATAATGAAGCCTTGGTATTGGAAACGACCGAACGGCCTGTAATTTTCGGACTGACCTACCTGGAAGAAGAAGCTGCTGAAATCAATGATGTTGTTGGGTGCTTGATGCCCCCCGGCGATGGCGGCTACACACTCACCGGCTGCGATGACAGCGACACCGGCGGCGGCGGCGGACCAGGCACCCAAATTCCTTAAGTCAGGCATTCACTTTGTTTCTGGAAAAGGCTGTCGAAATCAATGATGTTGTTTAGCCCAACAGCGGCTTTACCTAGACTTAGTACGATGATCTCGGCGGTGGCTACGAGATTTACCCGGCCATCGCTGTCCAGACTGCTAGAGCAGTAACATTTAATTGTATATGAGGTATCTGGCAAAAACGCCATGCAAGAAGCTGCATGGCGTTTTTTAGGGTATCGGGGCGCAACCAGAAGCTGGGTTGCGCTGGCCGAGGCTGATAGTCCAGCGTAACCCAGGCGCTAAATTCAGTCTATACTGTGCCGATATTCGTTACCTGAGTCTTGGAGTGCATTTCGCTATGCGTCAGACCGATTTGATGATTCGGCAGTATCAGCCCGCCGACCAGCCCGCCGTCTGGGAGCTGCACGTGGTGTGCATGCGCGCGATTGGCGCGTATATCGATGACCGTTCCCTGGAGACCGATCTGCACGACATCGCCGGGGTCTATCTGCACAACCAGGGCGATTTTCTGGTTGGCGAGGCGGCCGGGGCGCTGGTGGCCATGGGGGCGCTGCGCCCACTGACCAGCACCCGGGGCGAGATCAAACGCATGCGCGTGCACCCGACGATGCAGGGCCGCGGCTATGGTCGCGCCGTGCTGCTGGCCCTGGAGGCGCGGGCGCGTGAGCTTGGCTACCGCGAGCTGGAGCTGGAAACCTCGGTGGTGCAGACCGCCGCGCTGGGCATGTATCGCTCCCACGGCTTTGTCGAGTTTAAGCGCGGCAAGGTCAAGCACTTCGACTGCATCTGGTTTGAGAAAGCGCTGCTGGAAGATTAGGCGCAGTGGCCGGTTCTGCACCTCGCCGCGCAACTGCTGGTACAATATCCCCAACGAAGATCCAAAACCCATAACACTGAATGCAAGGTATATGAAATTTCACATAATTACTCTGGGCTGTCCAAAAAACGCGGTCGATAGCGAGGGGATGCACGGCATTCTGACCCGCGAGGGCCACACCGCCGTCGAGGCCAGCGCCGCCGCCGACGTGGTGATCGTCAACACATGCTCATTTATCAACGCCGCCCGCGAAGAGACGCTGGGTGTGCTGCAGGATCTCGGTCAGCGCAAATCGCCGGGCCAGAAGCTGGTCGCGGCCGGATGTATGGCCGAGAGCCACGGCGACCTGGTGCGCTCCAGCGTCCCCGCCGTCGACGCCACCCTGAGCACCAAGGAGTGGATGCGCATCGGCCAGGTGCTGGGCGACTGGAGCGGCGGCAGCTCGTCCCCGGCCACCGCGTTCGGCATTCCGCTCATGGGCGCCGAGGCGTTTGGTATTCCGCTGATGCCAGCCAGCACCGAGCTGGGCCTGAGCCTGACCCCGGCCAGCAGCGGCGATACCCTCGGCAGCTACGGCGACTGGCGCACCACCGCGATCAAGCGCCACAAGGCCGGGCCATCGGCCTACCTCAAAATCTCCGACGGCTGCAATCTGCGCTGCGCCTTCTGCACGATCCCATCGTTCAAGGGCGATATGCGCTCCAAGCCGCTGGGCGCCATCCTCGGCGAGGCCCGCGAGCTGATCGAGCAGGGCGTGCAGGAGATTATTCTGGTCGCCCAGCACCTGACCGACTACGGCCGCGACCTGGGGATGCAGGGCGCTGGGCTGGCGACCCTGCTGGCCGAGCTGGCCCAGGTTGTGCCCGCCGACCGCTGGATCCGCCTGATGTACGCCTATCCGCAGTCGATCACGCCGCAGATGGTCGAGACAATGGCCCGCTATCCGCAGATCTGCGCCTACCTGGATATGCCGCTGCAGCACGCCCACCCGGCCACGCTGCGCCGCATGCGCCGCCCGCCGGATACCGAAAAGACCAAGGCGATTATTCGCCAGCTGCGTGATACGCTGCCCGACCTGGCGATTCGCACCACCTTTATTGTTGGCTACCCTGGCGAGACCCGCGAGGAGTTCAAGGCGCTGCTGGAGTTCCTGGAGGAGATGCAGTTCGACCGCGTCGGGATGTTCCGCTACTCGCTGGAGCCGGGCACGCCCGCCGGAGCGCTGCCCGATCAGGTCAGCGAGCGGGTCAAGGAGCGGCGCTGGAATGAGGCGATGGCCGTGCAGCAGACCGTCTCGGCGGCTCGCACCGCCCGCTTCGTCGGCCGCACCGTCAAGGTTCTGGTCGAGGGTGTCGGCGAAGATGATGACGGCCAGCCGATTGTGGTGGGCCGCTCGTTCCGCGACGCGCCCGAGGTCGATGGGCTGGTGTTTGGCCGGGGGGTGGCGCCGGTCGGCACCTTCGCCACTATCCAGATCACCCGAACAACTGACTACGATCTGTGGGGCGATGTCGCTTAAACACAAACACGGAGCTGGTATCGAATAGGTCTGATACTAGCTCCGTGCTACGGTTCGGGAGTGTTATGCGCGGGCATAGCGAGTTTGAGCATCACGGCTAAGGCGCTTGAGCTGGGTCGGGTCGTGGCGGGCCAGATAGTCGACCACATACTCAAGGGTAATGTCGGTGAAATCGTCCAGCAGACCGTCGAGCACCTGCTGCACAAAGGTATGCACAAACTCGTCCTGGGTGATCGCCGGGCTGTAGACGTAGGCCAGGCCGTCGCGGGTGCGAAACAGGATACCCTTTTCGGCCAGACGGCTCATCGTGGTCATGACAGTGGTGTAGGCAATATCACGGCGATGCTGCAGGGTACGATGAATCTGCTTAACCGTGCCCTGTTTCTCTTTCCATAACAGTTCCATGATGTCGGTTTCCAACGGCCCTAGCACCTTGACGAGACCATCCTGGGTCGGGCTAAAGCGAAAGCGCATCTTCAGAGTCATTGTGTCGCTCCTTTGGCGGTGGCGGGCGCTGCACGCCGTTTTGTTTCAATACCCGTAGTGTACTAGTCACGGGCGGACGCGCCTAGAGAGTTAGATTACGGATAGGTTACTAAGGACTTGCGTATGACAAGCAATCAGCAGCCGGACCATATTCGACAGACGATGGAGCAAACCTTCCCCAAACACGACCAGCGGGTCGCCCTGTTTTATCAGATGCAGCAGTACCATCTGGGCTGGCGCGACCAGGATCTCAACCTGAGCAGCGCCGATAGCGGCAAGCTCATCCGTCCGCAGCTATGCGTGCTGGCCTGCACCGCAGTGGGCGGCGACCCACTCCACGCCGAGCCACTGGCGGCGGCGATCCAGCTGCTCCATGACTTCACCCTGATCCACGACGATATTGAGGACAGCAGCCCGACCCGCCGCGGCCGCCGGACGGTGTGGAAGCTGTGGGGCGTGCCCCAGGGCATCAACGCTGGCGATGGGATGTTCACCCTGGCCCAGCTGGCCCTGCTGCGCCTATCCGACGCCGGCGTCCACGCCACGGTCGTGGTGGAGATCGCCCGCCGCTTCAACGAGACCGTGATGCACATCTGCGAGGGCCAGTATCTCGATATGTCGTTCGAGGATCGGATCGACATCACCGAGAGCGACTATCTGGCGATGATCAGCCGCAAAACTGCGGCGCTGATCGCGGCGGCAACTGGCCTGGGCGCCGTGCTCGGCGAGGCCGACCAGGATCAGGCGATGGCGCTGTTCGACTTTGGCGAGTCGCTTGGGCTGGCCTTCCAGATCGAGGATGACATCCTGGGCATCTGGGGGGCCGAGGCCGAGACCGGCAAGCCCGACGCCCACGATATCTGGGGCCGCAAAAAAAGTTTGCCGGTTATCCACGCTCTGGCCCACGCCGACGCCGACGATGCGGCCAGCCTGCGGCAGATTTTCGCCCAGGCCGAGCTAACCGCCGCCGATGTGGCCACGGTACTGGAAATTCTGGAGCGCACCGGATCGCGCGGCTACAGCGCCGGGGTCGCCCGCTTCTATCACGAGGCGGCGCTGGCGGCGCTGGATAAGGTTCAGGCCGGCAATGCCACGGCCCTGGCCGAGATGCGCGCCCTTACCCAGAAGCTGCTCGGGCGGGCGCGCTAGGACTAGTAGCTAGCAGCTGGCAGCTGGCAGCTCGTAATCAGGAGGTCTGATTCTAGCTACCAGCTACTAGCTGCTCATGGTATGGATACAACACATGATGCGTATTTTATTGCTTTCCGCCGAATATCCACCGATGCCAGGGGGAATTGGCGACTACACAGTTGAGCTGGGCCACGCGCTACAGAGCCAGGGTGCGCAGGTGGCGATCGTGACCGGCAGCGGCCCGGCGGACCCGGCGGAGAGCGCGGTTCCGGTGTTCCGCCGGGTCCGTGGCTGGGGCCGCCATGTGCGCGAGGATGTTCAGGCGGTGATGAGCGAGTGGCAGGCGGATATTCTGCATATTCAATATCAGACTGGCGCCTATCAGATGAAGCCGGCGATCAATCTGCTGCCCTCGCGCCTGGATGTTCCGACTCTGGTGACGTTCCACGACCTGCGCATGCCCTACCTGGCACCCAAAGTCGCTCCGCTGCGCCGCTATGTGACCCGGCTGCTGATCGAGAGCGCCGCTGCCGTGATCGTGACCAACGCCGAGGATCAGTCGAGGCTGGCCGGCGCCCAGTCGCTGGTTCCCGACCCCGACATCTATGCGCTGACCCAGCCGCTCCAGCCCGCCCCGATGCTGATCCCAATTGCCGCGAATATCGCCGTGCAGCCGCTGGCCGACCGGGCGGCCCTCCGCGCCCAGCTTGGCATGCCTGCCGATGGGTTTCTTGTGGCCTACTTCGGGCTGATCAACCACACCAAAGGCGTGGATACGCTGATCGAGTCGCTCCAGTACCTGCCCGCGACAACCCGCCTGGTGATGATCGGCGGCGATGCGACCAGCTCACCGGATCGGGAGTATGCCCAGGTCGTGCAGGCCACGCTCGATCGACTCGACCTGCACGAGCGGGTGATCTGGACCGGCTATCTCAGCGCGGAGGATGTCTCGCGCACCCTGCAGGCCGCCGATGCCGCCGCCCTGCCGTTTGTTGATGGCGCCTCGTATCGGCGTGGGAGCCTGCTGGCGGCGCTGGCCCACGGTCTGCCAACCATCACCACCCAGCCACGGGTGCCGCTCGATCCGCCGCTGCGCCATAACCATGAGGTGCTGCTGGTCGATCCCGGCGATGCGATCAATCTGGCGCTTGAGATCGAGCGACTTGGCGACGATCCTAAGCTGCACGCGCAGCTCGCCCAGGCCGCCAGGGAGCTCGCCCGCGCTTTCCGCTGGGAGGCGATCGCGGCGCATCATCTGGCGCTGTACAAGCAGGTGCAATCCCACCGCCAGATTGAACAGCCCCAGCCCCGCTCGCGGCGCAACAACGCGTAATTAGCCCGAGGTCGATGATTATTAATATAATGCACTGGATCATTAAGAATTAACCCTCCCCTGCTACGCTGAGGCTACGTTCACACCCAAAGCAATACCCGCTGCATACCCAATGTGCGCAAGCGCATCGCCCTCTCCGGCGGCCGGGTCGCTAAATAAGCGCTACTCTACTTCTGGCTTGGCAAGGGCGTGGATTCGAGCCGCGCCCTTTTTGCTGTGTTTGAAGTTAATCAATGTTATGATGTGGGTTGATACGTGTTTCAGGTGAGCTATGTGGGCAACAATCAACGAGGCGTTCAACACCACTGTCAATCAGTTGCAGGGCAATGTGTACTGGCTAACGCTGGTCTATTTATTCCTGAGCGAGTTTGGCGCGCCGATTCCGCTGCCGGGCAACGTTGTGCTGGTGGCGGGCGGCTTTCTGCTTGGTCGCTCCGGCGAGTGGCCATTTCTGCTCATGCTGCTGGCATTTGTGGCCCTGGTGCCCGGCGCGGCGGTGCTGTTTCTGGTCGGTCGCAAAGGCGGACAACCGCTGCTGGCCCGAATCGGCCATCGGATTGGCCTGCCCCCACAGCGCCGCGAGCGGATCGCGCACTGGCTGGCGCGGCGGGCCGTCGTCGGGCTGATTATTGTCCGGATTCTGCCGACGGTGCGCGTTGGCACGACGCTGCTGCCCGGCGCAATGGGCATGCCTACGCCGCGCTACATGCTCGGCATGGGCTGCGCGCTGATCGCCTGGGTGGTGTTCTACATCGGGATTGGCTTTGGGATAGGTGTTGTGTAGCGCGAGCAGGGTCTAGGGTTAGGGGCTAAGGATTAGACGCTTCTATTGCGCTAAATCCGCTGGTTATCTCCACCAGGGAGCAGGAAATTACCTACAGCAGCCTGGTTAGTATGGGACCATACTAATCCCTAACCGCTAATCCCTAATCCCAGCGCGTAAGCGCCCTAGGTTGAGGAACCTGTATGTTCAAACGATTGCTCTGTGCGCTGCTGGTGGCGGTGCTCCTGGTGGCTTGCGGCGGACAAAACGCCGCCCCGGATCCAACCGATATCCCCACGACGCCGCCGCTTGAAGTGCCCCAGGGCGGCACGCTGACGATTCGGCTGGCCCGCGATGTTGGCCCGCTGCTGCCGTGGCAGCCAGCCTCCCACGAGGAAGAGCAGATCACCAGCCTGCTGTATCGCGGGCTGACGCGGCTTGATGCAACCCTGGCGCCGCAGCCCGATATCGCCAGCGCCTGGCAGAGCGATGCCACTGGCCGCACCCTCACCATGACTCTGCGCACCGATCTTCGCTGGCACGATGGCACCCCGCTGACCGCCGCCGATGCCCTCTGGACGATCAATACGTTGCGCGTGCTCAGCCCGACCACCACGCTGCTCGCCGATCTACGCAACGTGCTGACCAGCGTACAGACGCCGGTCTCAGACACGCTGGTTCTCAGCTTGAGCGAGCCATATGCGCCGATTCTCGCGGCCCTGAGCACGCCGATCCTGCCTGAGCATATTTTCGGCGCCCGTCCGCCTGCGCAGCTTGTCAGCACTGATTTCTGGCAGGAGGCGGTCGGCAGCGGCCCGTTTGTATTCGAGGATCGGCGCCCTGGCACGTCGCTCACCTTGATCCGCAACGCTGACTATGCCGATGGCGTGCCGTACCTCGACCGCGTGGCCTTTGTTGTCGCGCCCGATCCAGCCGTGGCCAGCGAGGCGTTGGGCCAGGGCGATCTGCTGGCGGCCGAGCTGCCCTGGACCGTCTCAGCCGCCCTGAGCGACACCCAGTCCACCACGCCGGCGCTGCAGTTTGGCGCCTACGCCGAGAACGGCTTCTACTACCTGGCGCTGAACAATCGGCTGGGCCGTGCGTTTAGCGATAGCCGGGTGCGCGCCGCCCTGGCGATCGCCCTGGACCGTGATGAGATCGCCCAGCTCGCCAACAATGGCGCGATCCCCATCCTCAGCGACCATCTGCCGGGCACCTGGGCCGCCTCGGAGCCCGCGCCGATCGCCCGGCCGAACCTGGAGCGCGCCCGCCAGCTGCTCAACGAGGCCGGCTGGATTTTGCCGGCCGAGTCGGCGATTCGCGCCTCCAACGGAATCACCCTCTCCGCGCCGCTGTATGTGCGGGGCGACGATGAGCGGCGCGTGCGGGTGGCCGAGCGGATCGCCAGCGTCGCCCGGCAGGTTGGGATCAATCTGGTGGTGACGCCGAGCGATTTCGAGAGCGTGATTCGCTCCAAGCTGGCGCCGCCGTTTGATTTCGATATCGCGCTGATGAGCTGGAGCAACAGTCGCGTCCGCCCCGATGGACCCTCGTATGCCGCCTACGACCCGGATAACTTCGCGCTCTTCCACTCCAGCCAGATCTATCAGGGCGTGGCCGATGGGCGGGCGGGCCTGCGCAACTACATTGGCTTTCGCGACAGCAGCTTCGACAATCTCTCCACCGCCGCCCGCGCCCTCTACGACACCGAGCGCCGCCGCGACCTGTATCGCCAGACCAACGAGATTATCGCCAACAGCCAGCCCTACATGTTCCTCTGGGCGGATCAGGTTCCGGTTGTGCTCAGCACACAGGTGCGCTCAACCCAGGGCGAGATCAACCTCAACACGCCCAACTGGCTTGATGGCGTGCAGCACTGGTATCTGGAGAGATAGGCGCAGGCAAGGAATAAGCTTGAGGACGGCATCGTCGGGATGAATACCTGGAATCGACTGGTGAAGTAGGGGCGAGAGGATAGCAGCTAGCAGC
>JACCRK010000313.1 GCA_013813565.1 Herpetosiphonaceae bacterium | reverse complement strand
GCCTGGGGTACCTCGGGGGCGGGTTGGGCATGGAAGGGGGGGGCAATCTCGACGCTCGGTGCTGGAACCGGCGCGGCGGTGATTGTCGGCGCGTCCGCATCAGCATGCATGTGCTGAAGTGTTACTTTTTGAGGGAATAGAGGTTTAGCCCTATGCTCTGGCTCAGGAGCCGCTGCCGCAGCGGGGAGCGCGGGAACGGGATCCAGGGCCGCAGCGGGCGGCGTCGATTCCGCCACAGGCGGGAGGGTTTGCCCCCCCTTCCATGCTTTAACCTTAAGGGGCGATCGTTTTGATCGCCCCCCTCCCCCCATGCAGAGCGCGTAGCGGTTGGCATCGTCGCCGCCACAGCGCTTGCTGGTGGGCGTAATCGTCAGATAGCCGTCCTCGACCAGCCGACGTTGCGCGATCTGGATGGTGCGCCGTGTGAGGCCCGTTTTGTCCACCAGGGTGCGTAGTGTAATCTGGGTTGCGGGGCGGGTGCCGATCAGTGAAACGATGATAGTCAACAGGGTACGCATCGCCCGTGAGAAGCTGCAATCTTCGCCTGCCCGCGCCAGGACAGCGGCGGCGCTGATCGCGGGCTGCGGTGGACTGGCAGCGGGTGTTTCAGCGGGCTGTACGCTGCGCCGTTGGGCGTGGTGGTCGGGTTGCCCAGTATCGTTGCGCTGCGTGGCGGGTGCGCGTTCTGGCAGGCCAAGTTCCCGCCGGGCATGCAGCAGCATCTCCGCGTTGCTGAGGCCGTGCAGAATGCGATAGACATTGAAGGCATCAAAGACATCCGTGGGGTCGTGAAAGGCGCAGGTCGGGCTGTAGCCCTGTACAATGTGTGATCCATAGCGCTCGTTCTTGGCCGGGCGGATGAGCAGGCTCGGGGTGCGGTCGCCGTTGCGGTGCTGGCCACATGGACAGTGCCAGCTGGTGCGGCTGGATCGCCGTCCGCCGTCGGCCTGCAGGATGGCGCATACCTCGTGAGCGGCATTCCAGCGGCGCTGCACCTCGGATGCGACAATATACTGGTATGAGCGTGCGAGTGAGGCGCGGGGCGGTGGTAGTGGTGCGGGTGGAGTGTAGGGCGTGACGTCGTCTGCGGGGTTTTCCTGGTAGCGGTGCTCCCAGAGCGTCAGCGCGGCGTCCACGTCGGCATCGAGGGCGGCGCTGGTGCCATCCTGGAAGATCAGCTCGCCGCGCTGGGTGGTGTGCGTGTGGCGACCAAATGGGAGGCGCGTGATCGCCTGGTTAGCGGTGCGGTTGTCGATCTCCTGGCACTGTGCTGGAGTCAGGTCGGTGGCCGTAATCAGCTCTTGGCCAAGCTGGGCCAACGCAGCGGCGCTGGTGAGGCGGTCGAAGGGGATCCAGACGTAGCCGCGGTTGGTCGCGACGTGCCATTCGCCCCAGGCCCACAGCTGCTGTTGTTTGGCGGCGTCGAGCAGGGCCGGAATGCTGTCGAGTGCGTGGTCGTCGATGTCGAAGATGATGCAGGCCGCCAGGTCGTTGCAGGTGGCGGGTGTGGCCAGGGTGATCATGCCGGCGAGATGCTGGCGCAGCTGCTCCTCAGTCGGAGCGCTGGCGAACTCGTGATACTTGGCCCGTGGGTTGGGCGGCAGCATCAGGCCGTGGCGAGCTGGTGTATGGCGCAAGATGGCACGGCGCAATAATGCGATTGCTTGATCTTTCATGGTATGATATTCCTATCTTTCATGATATGTCCGACCGGGTAGACAACGATTGCAGTCTTTGTCTACCCACCCCCAAACCCTCACCATCCTATGGTTTCATTCCATCAGACAGCTCCGGTTTCCGACTCTCCTAGTGCCACTTTAACTCGCTTAAGTTGTTCAGCTCGACCACCGGGAATGGTGAGTAACGTGATGACTTTATTGCGACTTAAACCGGCGTTAATCAGCGCCCGAATAGCGATCGATAAGTCATCATCTGGTACGTCAGCTTGGGCTGCTATTTGCTCTGTACGAACCATCGTTTTATCCTGGTATGATGCGGAAAAAACAGCTTTTTCTAGCTGTTGCGAACTGGTTCGTGCTGTCACTGGTTCGCGCTCAGAACGATAGTCCTCGCCTATCTCCGAACTGGTACGTAGTGGTTCCAGCAGATCCTCTTTATTGACGAAACGACGGTAAAGATCAGGGTCCATCCCCTCGGGAATGGTGTCATCAGCGCCCGCCGCTGGGTCGCTTGCTGTGGGTTGCCACAGTACGATATAGCTCATCTTTCGATCAGCCACTGACGGTGCAAAGCCAGCGTATGCGGCGACATACCCGCCGCCTTGGTTGACTGCTGCCGGTCGATCAAGCGAGCCGCTGGCCGGGCATAACTCTAGCGCCTTTTCAGCCAACAGAAGGGTTGTGAAGTTGTCGCGTATATCGCCCTTGCCTGCAATGCCCAGCGACTCAACCCGGTTTGACTGTGTGAGAATGACTAGCCTCATAGCAACCTTGCGGCCCTCTTGAGCGAGTGCGGCCATGAACGTCGCCGCCGTCGCTTTGCAGTGAGTTTGAATGCTGGGCCACTCATCAATAAAAATTGTGAGCGCCTGGGCTACGTAGCCGGGTCGCTCGGCTCGTTGCTGGTAGCGATCGGTCATTTCGGTAAGCAGCGCCAGCATGGCCTGCTCAATCGCCGGATAGTCACGCCCGGTGCCAACGGCTGGTACGCCGCTCCACTCATCAGGTGCGGCATGCGGGTCTAAGATGAGTACCTGATCGCCCTGCTCTACCCGGCCCCACAGTACTGCCCGTGCCATCGTGCTTTTGCCCGCGTTGGTCGGGCCGACGATCATCAGATGGATCGCCGTTTGTAGTTTGTGCCACGTATCATTACCCGACAATCGCACGGGCTGGCCAGTGTTAACAGGTGGGGCCGGGGCCACGATTACAGGCCGCTCGGGTGTGATTACGCGGATCGGGGTGCTTTCATAGCGCACGGGTCGTTCTGTGTGTTCGGGCGCTGCTGGCGCATAGCCGTTCATCTCAGCTGCTCGCTGGGCCTGCGTGCCGTATTTGCGGTCACTGCCGTGCTTTAGCCACATCAGCAGCCCAAAGATCACGGGGAATAAAATCAGGAATAAGGTAAAGTCGCTCATATCGTGCCCCTTCTTACCGCTGGCGTCGCCGCGCCCCGAGTACCACCCGCTCCGGGATCCACGCGCTAAGGATGCCCAGCGCCATACCGCCGATAGCCGCGCCCCACTGGCCAGCGCCCAGCGCCTCGCTCCAATTTTTCAGCACGGGCCATAGCCACCAGATCGTAAGGGCGCAATCAGGAATGAGAAAGCAGAAATAGATCAGACCCTCGCCAGTCATCAGCTCGCCCGCTGTGATGATGCTGGCCACCAGCAGCCCGGCTGTGACCATCTGCCAGCCGACCAAGCTCAGGCCGCCCAGCTCCAATATCCGGCCAACCTGGGCCACCGTTGAAAAGACAGACAGCGCAAAAAATGCCCCGGCCAGGAGAAGGTAAAACGAGGGCCGCAGCGCGTCAACATGGCGACGGTCAATCGGTGCAACGTAGGGCATAGGGCTGGCTACGCTCCTAGGCCGCTCCTGGGCCGCTGATGGTGCGATGTGCTGTTGGGCTGGCGCTGGCGTGGTGTACTCGGCTGCCGGTTCAAGCACCGGATCAACATCGTACACATATTCACGGTTCCGAAGGTGGATCGGGGTCTGTGTCATGGTGTTCTACCTCGTGACTAGAGCCGGGGTATAATGCGCCCCGGCGGGCTACTGTGGTTGTCCGCCCTGGCCCCGGAGTGGTGGAAACACTGCCGGGGCCGCCTTCTACCGATAAATATCACCACGCTGACCAACACTTAGCACGGTGACAACCAACTCGCCATCATTGATATCATAGATTACCCGGATCGAGCCTACACGAATGCGATAATCGGAGCGGCCGGCGAGTTTCTTACAGCCAGATGGCCGTGGATCGTCGGCTAGTTTTTTTATGGCTGCAAGCACCCGCGTTCGGTCGGTCCTTGATAGGGCTGCGATGTCCTTCTGAGCGCCGCGCTCAATCGTGACGGTGTAAGTCATGCGGCGTTACGTTCGCGCTCGGCGACCATACGTTCAATCTCAATCACGGCATCATCAAACGGCAGTGCCTTGCCCCGCTCGACAGATTCAGCGGCGGCAATGTCGTTCAGATCCTCTACAGCATCGAGCAGGGTGTTATAGCTCTCGATGTCTACGACGGCAGCCACCTGGTTGCCATCTTTGTCGAGGATAAAAAACGGCTCTTTGATCTGAATCATCCTGGTCTCACTTTCTGATATCCTATCGCTGGCGGGATAGGTTTACTCTGTCCGGCCCGAGGCCCCGGCTAGTTACGATAGCGCGGGGCTAATTATTTGTTTTGAGCCAGTATCCGCCATATCTATGATGTATTCCTGCTTGAAGCGCTCAACATCGGCTATGGTGGTATAGGCTCGTCCTGCAACCTTAACTGCTCTTAATTTGCCCTCTTTTGCCCAGCGCCAGGCCGTTACCCGCGCAACGCCTAACAACTTTGCCGCTTCTGCGAGCGATAGTCGGTTGTCATCCATACCGATCCCCTTTTATGTTTTAAGTGTTGCACCCACTATAGCCTATTGTTTCATATGTTGCAAGAGGTACTATTGTTTTATTGTACAGAGGTACCAATGAAACAATTCAAGTAACTTGATTATTTCAATAATCAAAATGTTGATCAATTCGGTCATAGCAAAGTCGGAATTATCTTTCAATTATCGAGGAGCTGCATTCTGGCATTTTCTAGAACGCCTTAAATTATGGCGTTCTAGAAAATGCTAGAAACACAAAGTATTACTTTTGAGGGTTAACCCTCTATTACTTTTTCTGCTGCTGGAGCAGCTTGGTAGTGGCGTTGGTTACAAACACTGCCATACCCTCCAGAGCAGGATCGAACGCCGCAAATCCCTCAACGATCAGCTTATCTTCAGGGTTTTTCATCGCTTCAGCGACCTTCTGCCACTGCTTGGTCGCAATGTAGATGGTGTAGTCGGTCGGGGTTGCAGGCGGCTGTGGTACGCCTTTCGGGAAGCTCGCCGGAGCCTGCATCTGCGTCATCATCGTGATCACCAGGTCATGTTTCTCGACCACGCGACCAGGCCGACCAATCAAGGTTATTTTCACAGTCTGTACCCGTCCTTTCTCGGTGCATAATGTTGTATAGATGGCCGTTTTGTCCGCCCACCGGAATGCTGGTAGCGTGGATTCTGGGCTGCCTGTGGGAGCAGGCTTGCGCGGTGCTTTCGGTAGCTGGGGTGCGTCGGGATTGAGGCGAAGTTCCTCCTGCTGGATGTGTCGGAGCCGCTTCGGTTTGAGGAAAATCTCTTTCGCCAGATCGGGATCGATCCGCTGCCGCACCAGAAAGAAGAAGATGCCGCCGACGGTGCGCGGTATTCCATCGGGCGTGAGCATTCCACCAGCTGCAGCTAGGGCCACGGCTTCATCGGCAAACGCCTGGGCCATCTCTGGGCCAACGCGCTCAATTGTGCGGCGAATCTGGGCGAAGGGGGCATACTGTGTTTCGCCAAGCTGGGCGGCGATCTGTTGGGCGAGCTGAAAGGTCATGCAAACTCTCACGATATCAATGATTCCTGCTTTCAGGCCAAGGTTTGGTTCCGATAATCCGAATGTATGCAAGTTTTCGTGATGGATTACTCAAACGCCGTTTTCTGGCCGGCTATTGCGCGAGGACCTTAATCTTCTATTTTTTACTAAAGTACCTAATTCTAAAGATCCAATTACCCCTTCATCGCTAACAGGTAAAAACATTATTTGATCATAATAATTTATATCTGAATTTACTATTTTCGATAAAATCTCTTTTGTATATGGAGCTATTAAGATAATTGTCAGTTCTAGAAATTCAGAATTAGTTCGTATTTTTGTAATGAAATTTATTTTCGACTCAAGATATCTATCTTCGATATATAAAAATAATATATCGTAAGCAAGTATGGTATTCAAATCACTGAATAATATATTCGATATTTGAATGTCATGGTCTAACGGAGCTAACTGATTTGTTATAAAATCAGTTAGCTCGTTCCATGAGGATATAATACATATTTTATATCTAGCTTTCATATTAGTAAGTTACTTCTTGAAGATATCATCTGGTAAAGTAAACCCTTCTGACTTGAGGATATGTTTCAGGTAAGGAAAAAACTTATCAGCATCCGGCAGATAATGACCAGACATATTATCTATTTCCAAAATCACGCCATTTGGATCAACATACATCTGCCCAGCCCCATATACATTCTTACCCTCTACCAGATCAGGATGATGGATCGCTTTATCTCTAGCTGTAAGAAGAGCCCCGTTTTCATCAATAACATAAAGATACCGAGTGCTATGTGTTAATTTGGGATCACCTCCAAAAAGCATCATTGGATTTTCATAGTCCTTAGAGGCCAGTTGTTCAGTTAAACTGACAGCTCGCTTCCCTAACTGTAAATCACTAGGATTTAGGTTAGGATAACCTTCCGGTTTTCCAGAATATCCAGGTCGGGTTATTGATTGTTGGTTTTCGTCTCCACTGGTAGCATTGTATATCAGCCCTGCATTAAATCCATTAACACCACTGGTCACTAGGGTATCCGCAATAACGGCGCGGCTCACGGATTGGGCCGTTGTGGATGTCCCACCGCCCACAAGTGCAGGCGCGAGGCCGGGGCCACCACCGCTGGCCCCGGCTAACCCTCGCAGCCCACAATACGCGCCCAACGTGTTGATAAGAACAAACAGACCGGTCTCGGCACTGGGATTTTTCAGAAACAGGTGCAAGCCGACGACCGCACTGACGATGGCCACGCTGACCCCCACCACAGGAATGCCGAGAATTGCCCCCGTTGCAGCGCTGACGCTGACCTCTCCCCAGTCAATCCCCGGACGTTGATCAAACAGCTGGGCCACGATATTTGTTCCAGCGCCCAGCACCGCCCCAACCGCCATACTACAGACGACGAGCGAAATGGGTTCGATACAGCGCCCACTCGGATCGCGGAAGCGGGAGGGCTGGTTGTGGGCGTAGGCATACGGGTTGAGCGTTTGCGGGCTGGTTACAGTGCCATCCCACGGGTCACGGGAGAGGAAGCGGCCCTGCTGCGGATCGTACCAGCGGGCGCGGAGATAGACCAGGCCCGTGCTGTCCTGCCATTCCCCGGCGTAGCCGATGCCAGACTGCCCGGTGCCGCCCAGCTCAATGCCAAACGGGGTCCAGGATCGATTGGTCAGGAGTGTCCCCGCATCATCGTAGGTCTGGCGGACAGAACCAGTGAGATCGGTGCCATACCAGCGGCGACCACTTGCCCCACGCTCGTAGAGGATCTGCTCTCCACCACCTCCGATTGGGGACCAGACATACCAGGTAGATGTACCATTCGTCGTGGTGCCGAGGAGCTGGGCGTTGGTTTTTGTGGTATCCCATTGGAAGCGGGTCGTGATACCACCAACGGTCTTGGCGACCAGCAGGCCGTCACCGTTATAGGTATAGGTGGTTGTGACGCCCGCACGGGTGACGCTGGTGAGGCGGTTAAGCGCATCGAACGTGGAACTTCGCGTCCCATCGTTCAGGACGTTGCCCACCGCATCATACGTCCAGGTCGTCCGCTGATCGGCCGCATCATACGTCCACGAACCGATTGTCGTGGTATCGAGGATGTGGCTGGTGCGATTGGATGCCAGGTCGTAGCTCGCCCCCTCGCGCCGACCCGCCACGCTGAAGCGGGCGTTCAGCAGGCGGTTGAGTCCATCATAGGTATTCGTCCAGGATTGATAGCCCTCTCCCGTGATCAGCGGGAGATACTGGCGGTAGGATCCTGCGGGCGGCACAATGATCGGGGGTTCCAGCGACTGGAGCGATTCATCCAGCCGCTGATGCCGTCCGGCTTTGCTCAGGATGACCCGACTCGCCAGGAGGCGGGTATTGCTCGCCGGCGGGCCGGTTGGCGGGCCAATCGTGCGCTGCGTGCGGCGATCCAGCCAATCATAGGTGGCGTGCTGCACGAGGGTGGGCACGGGCAGCACCACATCACTGACCTGCCGGGTTCCCCCCATGCCGTAGTTCGCGACCAGGGTTCCATTCTCGACCAGTGTGGATGGCGCAGTATCGAGATCAAAGCTGGCGGTCAACGCGGGGCCACCCGTCGGATAGGTCAGACGGGTGCGAGTATCCCCCGCATCATAGCGATAGGTCACGGTGCCCACCGTGGGCTGGGTCGTACTGGTGATCCGGTCGGCGCGGTCGTACTGCCACGCGGTAGAGCCACTCGCGTCGCCCATGCTCGTGCGGCGACCTAGCGCGTCATAGCCCATCGTGATCGCCGTGCTCAATCCCGGTGAGCTCAGGCTGATCTGCTGATCCCGCAGATTATACGTGTACGTCAGCGCCATGCCGACACCACGGCCATCGATGCGGGTCAGCATCCGTCCGGCCACGTCATAGGTCCAGATCGTTTGCCGCTCCAGACCATCGCGGAACATCAGCGCGTTGCCCACACTGGAATACGTCCATGTTCGGGTATGGCTGGCCGCGTCGGTGAGCGTGAGGCGTCGGCCAAGCCGATCATAGGTGGCGCTGGTCTGCACATTGTTTGGGAGCACACTGCCCCCGGCATTCTCCGTGATCATCTGGGGCTGATCGATCAGCGTGTAGCCAACGTGGGTGCGCTGCCCATCGGGGTTCTGCTGTTCAATCGCCCGACTGGCCAGGTCATAGGTGGTGCGACTGATCACATCCTGATCGACCGCCTCCGTGGCCTGGCTGATGCCATCCTGATAGTTCGCGATCGTCGCCACGGTGCGTCCGAGACCATCACGGCGGGAGATGCTGCGGATCGCCGCTTCATTTTCTTGCCACACCAGCGTACCGCTGCCATCAGACTGGCTATAGCGCGTGAGACTGTTGGCAGCCGTGTAGCGAGCGGTATACCGACGGGGCTGATTGAGCGCATCATAGGTATACGCTTCCTCAAACCCCCGTGGATTGGTCTGTTTCAGCAGATTGCCGGCCGCGTCATACGTCCGCGTGGTGCGACGATTGGTATCACTCTGGGCTTCATCGGCGGGATTGGGCTGATCACACAGCGTCACGGCCGGCTGTCCAGTGCGGGTACAGTTCTGCACACTGGTCGTCAGACGCCCCAGGTCATCGTACTGGGAAATCGAGACGCGCCGTTGGCTGGCCGAGAGCGTTTCCGTGACCGCATGCGTCTGTCCAAGCGCCGTGTAGCCCAGCCAGGTGCTGATGTTCTGATCGCGTTGGGTGTCACTGAAGGCCGTACAGGTGCCATTCACCTGCGTGGCGGTTGCCCCGGTGCAGTTCTGGATCGTTTCCACGACCCGCCCCAGCGCATCAAAGCGGGTCCGGCTGACCCGTCCCAGCGGATCCTGGGTCGCGTAGACCCGATCATTCGCATCATAGAACGAGCGGCTGATGAGATTGACATCGGTCGCCCCAGCCGTTGGGGTCGGGTCCACATTGGTCGTGGTGGCGATCAGCCGACCCCACGAATCATAGGCATACTGCGTTTTCAGATCCGCCGCCCGATCGGCGGTCTCGTCGTAGACGCCATCGACATAGTTCCGAATGACGAAATCAACATTCCCATCGCTGGTGCGGTAGGCCGTGGTGGTGATGAAATCCTGGTCATCGGGTCCGGCAATACCATCCACGTAGCGCTCAATAACCCGCTTCACGCGCCCCAACGCATCATATTCCGTGCGGGTACAGCGATTGAGCGGATCACACACCATATCAAACCGCGGCGCATCGCTGTAGGCATAGGTGGTCGTCACATTGACATCGGAAGCTGCATTGAGGGGACGCCCAGGCTGATAATTCCGAATGACCCGGAAGGGCCGGCCAAAGGCATCGTACTCGTTTTTCGTCACCCGTTGATACTGCTGGTTAAACACCCAGCGCTGCGTCGCATTGGGCACCAGGGTTCCCGTCACAAAGCCCGTTTGCGTAATCAGCGTGGTGTGGCCCATCCCATCGTACTGATAGAAGGTGGCCACATTCTGATCCGGGGTTGTCGGGCTGTAGGCCGGCGGCTGCAGCGGCAGCGTGCCAGGGAAACCATTCGCCACGAGGTTCTTCGCCGTCCACTGCACCCGGTTATCCGCCGTATAGCGGGTTGCGCTATACCGGCCGAGCGGATCCTGGACCCAAATTTGTCGGCCCTGCCCATCATAGCCATAGCGGGTGGTCACGTTCCGCTCACTGGTCTGCGCCGCACATGTCCCGGTCACCAGCGGTGTTCCCGCACTATCCGTGCAGTTCTCGGTCACACTGGCCAGCGTATCATCGGCATTGTAGGTGTAACGTGTGACGCGCCCAGTGGCGTTGGTCGTCGCAGTGAGCCGCCCGACGGTGTCATAGGCCATGCTGGTCGATTGCCCCAGCGCATTGGTGATTTTCGTCTGCTGACCCCAGGCATTGTAGTCAAACCTCGTCGTCGCACCCAGCGGATCGGTCGTCGATTCCAGCCAGTGTTTACCGGGATAGCGGACATCATAGGTGTAGCTAGTCGTGCGACCACCCAGAAATTCAGACGTGATGCCCGCTATCACGTTCATAATAACCCCGCCTGCCCCATAGGTGTAGCGCGTTTCTCGGCCCAAGAAGTCCCGCATCGTCGCCGGCTGGTTAGGCGCTGTCGCGTGATTGGCGGGGTTGTAGGTGATACCGACGCTGCCGTTCTGGGTATCGGTCAGCGCCGTTGTCTGGCCAAGCGCATTGCTGGCCTGGCGGAAGGCGGTGCCATAGCGATCGGTGGTAGTCGTGCGCCCCAGGGTTTGCGCATTGAACTGTGCCTGTTCGGTGGTGATCCAGCCGGTGGTGGTCTGGTGCTCGATTTTTATCAGGGATCCATCGGCCCGATAGGTATGCTTTTCGGTCCAGATACTGCGGCCGTCATTCGTGCGCACGAGCGTATGGGTAGGATTGTAGGTATAGACCGTCTGCACCCCAAGCCCGTTGGTCTGGGTGATCACGCGCCGAAAGGTGGCGGGCGGCCACTCGGCCATCGTGTACCCCACAAAGAGTCCAGCAGCCGGCACACTGACGGTGGTGTGCTCATACTGGTTGGTGAGCTGGCGTTCGCCGTTGACCTCTACCTGCGTAATCAATCCTCCATCGGTCGTGTAGCGCGTGACGCGATTGAGCAGATCGGTTACGGTCGTCAATACCCCGGTCCCATCATAGCCATACTGGATCGTGCGATTAAGCGGATCTTTCACCGTCGCCAGCCGCTGGGTGAGTGCGGTCGTGCCCGTGTACGTCAGGGTCAGAAACCGCTGATCGGTGCTGTCGGCAATCCGCTGGAGTTGGCCGTTCGCCGGGCCACTCGTATAGTAGGCGAACGCCAGCGCATGGCCCTGGGGATTGGTGCTGGCGATGAGCTGCCCCTGCAGATTAAAACGCTGGGTTGCATTGGAGGGCAGGGTCAGCGTGTAGCCCGTGGCATCGCCAGTGAGCCGGGCATAAATGCCGGCAAGCGCCTGATAGATGGTCCCAACTTTACGAAAGGTATAGCGATTACCGCTCGGCCCGGCCACCGTCACCTGGTTGGCAATCCCTTCAGGCGCACCGGGCAGGATGAGTCGCAGCTGATACGGATGGGTCCAGCCGGCACCGAGTACACTGGCCTCACTGAGGCCGTGACTGTTGTAGGATCGCGTCCAGGCCAACGGTTCACCCAGCGTCGGGATCGTGAGATCCGTCGCCGCCATCGTGAAATTACCCGAGGCGGTATTGACCGGATCACCGGCGACCACCTGGTAGGATGCAGGAGAACACCCGTACTCGCATGAGCCTTTATTGCGCAGCTGGCTGGCGGGCACCCCCACATAGAGCGGCCAGATCAGCTGAATGAAGCCTGGCTCCGATGCTCGGCCAGCAGGAAAGGGTTCGCCGGTCGCAAACAAATAGGACAGCAAGTACGTTCCATCCGTAATGGGCCGGGTCGGATTACTAATCTGATTATTCCAGATGAGCTGAGAGGTCACGGTGCGCACGGTCGGATCAACCGTCGCGAGGGGCTGCGCAGCAGGCAAGGCCGCCAGGTGCTGGCCACCGGCACTATACAGATCAAACCGAATCGCATGATATTGACGTTGTCCGACATCTAACCAGGAGGAATAGGGGGTCAAGCGAAAGCTCGCGGTGATCGCCGTGGTCGTAGCACGGTTGATCGGGTTGGGGCTGGCGCTAGCGATGACGGACGCCAACTCAATCATCTTCACGGTGAGATCAGGATGAGGTGTCCCAGTGGTGCGGGACACGCGGACCATCCAGGCGCCTGGAAACGTGGCCATCCCCGTACTTTTAACGTCAAGAGGACTTAACAAATAACAGAGCGATGGCTCAAGTTTGCAGTCACTCACGATCTTTTGCGGTGGTTTGCCATTCAACGAAATATTGAATACCAGATACGAAAAACCGCCGCTCGCCTCAGTCCCAAGGTACGTCGTCGTCACAGTGGCAAATAGGGTCGTCGGCGTTCCGGTGGGTGTTGAACTGCGATAATACTGAGTCGTCCACCTCGTCGAATTGGGGGTCAATGTTTCCTGGGTTGGTCGGATACACAGGACGGCGCCCGCTTGAGCATCCGTGCTAAAGAAGCGCTTTTCGGTGGTTGCCCCACCATCAAGATCGGTAAAATCGACATTGCTGCGATCAATGTACTCAAAGGCTTGATTGCTATTCCGGCTCCACCAGGCCCATGCGTTGTTGAGGTCACCGGAACAAGTGCTGGTCGGCACAGCATCCGGGGTCGTGGCGGCGGCTGGCATGGGCGCAGCCTGACTGATCAGGGTGCCAAAGGCGTCATCACCGGGTGCATCGGTCGGCACCACGAGCGGTCGATCAGCAGGGAGGGGCAAGGATGGCGGGGGCAGTTCAGGTGGTGGGAGGGTAGCTGAACGGGTCTGCGGCGGAGATTGCGCGGCAGCGGGAGCGGGCAGCAGCACCGCCGTTGATGGTCGCAGAAACGACACAAGGAGACACACCAGCCCAAGACGCGACAGCCGACGCAACGCAGATGACATACAGGTCCCTTCACTTAAGCCCTCGATACTGTCGCAGAGTATACTCCATGATAGGCAGATGGCGCGACTCTCCACCAAGGGATTCACCTATCCAGATCCCCGTGGTCTCTCGCGTGATTATTAACAGAATCACCGTGCAGGAGCCGTTCCGCGCAAACCACCATCAAGGGCTACCTCAACACGAGCACGGCGGTGAACATCATCACCTGGCGCTGGAACACCGTCGGGCCGCGCCTTACTCCGGTTGCTTGACTTGGCGCGGCTTGGTGGCCCGCTGCTCGCTCAAGCGGCGGATCGTGTCGGCCTGCTCCTCAACTTGGCGCTGAAGCGCACCATGAGCGCCCTGGAGCTGCGCCAGTTCTAGACTAACACTGGCCTGGGCATCGAGGCGGGTCTGCAGCTCCTGCACCCGCTCCGCTGCGGCCGACACCTGGGCGGCATGCACGCGAGCCTCGGTGCGGGCCTCGTCGCGCTCGGCCTGGAGCGTGGCCACCTGTGCCTCTTGCGCTGCCAACGCCTGGGCCTGGTCGGCGTTCTCGGCCTCCTGCCGCTGCACTGCCAGTAGCGCCTCTGCCAGCTGGTCACGCATCTCAGAGAGCTGCGCCTCGGTGTCCTCCCGCGTCTGGGTAATTTCCTGGCCCGCCTCAGCCTGCGCCGCCTGCCAGACCTGCCGCAACAGGGTCATGCCCCGCTCCACCACCGCCGACGGCACATCCACCACCGCCACTCGCTGGTCGCGCTGGGTCTGCTGCCACGCCTCCAGGTACTTCTGCACCGTCGTGAAGCTGCCGCCGCCCAGGTGACCCTGCACAGCGATGGTTGAAACGCGCTTGCCAGCCGCCTGGAGCGCCTCGGCGGCAGCGGCGACGGCCTCGGGGGTTGCAGTTGCCATATCAGTCTCCT
>JACCRK010000298.1 GCA_013813565.1 Herpetosiphonaceae bacterium | reverse complement strand
GATGCCATTATCTACCACATGGGCAACAGCCCGGCCCACAGCGCGTTCTGGGAATCGCTGCAGTCGCTGCCGGGTGTGGTGGTGCTGCACGATTATGTTCTCCACCACCTGATGCTGTGGCACGCTGTCAATCGGCGCAAGGACGTGCGGCGGTATCGCCGCGAGATGGCCGAGCGCTACGGTGCTGCCGGCGAGGCGGTTGCTGTCCAGATGGAGCGCGGCCAGCTCACCGACGCCGTGTTTGATTTCCCTCTCGTCGAGGGCGTCATCCAGCAGGCCACCGGCCTGATCGGCCACAGCCGCTATGTGGTCGACCGCGCCCAGACGGTGCGCCCAGGCCTGCGGGCGGCGGTGGTGCCAATGGGCGTGCCGCTGCCGCCAACCCCGGATCGAGCGGCCGCCCGGTCGGCGCTTGGTCTGCCGGCTGAGGCGCCGATCTGGGCCAGCTTTGGGCATATCAATCCCTACAAACGGGTGGAGCAGGCCTTGCGCGCCTTTGCCCGATTCCGCCAGGACTATCCTGATGCGCGCTATCTTCTGGTCGGCAGTGTCTCGGCCAACTACGATGTTCGCAGCCTGGTGCAGCGCCTGGGCCTCAGCGAGGCCGTCCAGATCACTGGCTATGTGCCAGCGGCAGATTTCGGCCAGTATGTGGCGGCGGCGGATCTATGCTTCAACGGGCGCTATCCATCGGCCGGCGAGACCTCGGCCAGCTTGCTGCGCCTGCTTGGGGCTGGCCGGACGGTGCTAGTTTCGGATATCGCCACATTTAGCGAGCTGCCTGATGATGTTGTCGCCCATGTGCCGCTGGGCGCTGCGGAGGAGGGCACAATTCTGGCCTATGCGCAGCGGCTGGCAGGTGATACGACCTTGCGGCAGGCGCTGGAGCGCAATGCCCGATCCTATGTGGCCCGCGAGCACACCCTGGCTGGGGCCGCCGCCGGCTATGCGCGTTTTCTGGCCGAGCTTCATGGCTGGAGCAGCCCGCCGCTAACCCGGCCAATCTTGTGGGAGGTCGAGCCGGCTCCTGAGGCCGGCGACACCGTGGAGCAGAAAGCTGGCAGTGTTGCTGGCAGCGCTGTGGGTCAGCGGGCGGCCGAGATCGGCCTGCTGGAGGAAGATGTGCGTCTGCTTGACCGAGCCGGGGAGCGGCTACGAAGCTTGCTGTGATCGAAGCTAAAATGCAGGCGGGCCACGGCTGATTGTCGTGGCCCGCCTGCATTTTAGCTAATCTGATGGCTACACTGCTGTTTCCTGTTGAATTGGCTCGCTGAGGATGGGCGTAACCTCGGTGGCGCGCCAGCAGGCGGCGAAGTGTCCGTGGCCATAATCGGTGAACGGCGGCTCCTCGACGCGGCATTTATCGATCACCAGCGGGCAGCGTGTGTGAAAGTAGCAGCCTGATGGTGGGTTGAGCGGGCTGGGCACATCGCCCTGCAAAATAATCCGCTGGCGAGTTTTCTCAATCTCCGGGTCAGGAATTGGCACCGCCGAGAGCAAGGCCTGCGTGTAGGGGTGCATCGGGTGCACATACAGCTGGGCCGCCGGCGCAAGCTCAACCATCTTGCCCAGATACATCACCGCCACCCGATCGCTGATGTGTTTGACGACGCTGAGGTTGTGGGCGATAAACAAGTAGGTCAGATTGAACTCATTCTGCAGATCTTGCAAAAGGTTGATAATCTGCGCCTGGATCGAAACATCCAGCGCCGAGACCGGCTCGTCACAGATGATAAAATCCGGCTCAACCGCCAGCGCACGGGCGATACCAATCCGCTGACGCTGGCCGCCAGAAAACTCGTGTGGATAGCGATTGATGAAGTAGGGATTGAGTCCCACGACCTTCAACAGCTCTTCCACCCTGATCCGCACATCTTTGCCTGAGCGCAGCTTGTGGACCCTAATCGGCTCGCCGATGATATCGCCGACAGTCATGCGCGGATTCAGCGAGGCATACGGATCTTGGAAAATAATCTGGACCTTGCGGCGCATCCGGCGCAGCTCTTCGCCTTTGATCTTGGTCAGATCCTGGCCATCGAAGAGAACGCTGCCTGAGGTTGGGCGGTGGAGCTGCAGGATGGCGCGGCCGGTGGTGGATTTACCACATCCGGACTCGCCCACCAGCCCCAGAGTCTCACCGCGCTTGACCGTAAATGATAAGCCGTCGACCGCCTTGACAGCCCCGATCGTCCGTCGAAGCAAGCCGTTGGACTTAACCGGAAAATGCATTTTCAGGTCTTTGATATCGACCAGGTTATCATTTGCTGCTGCTTGTGCTTGCATATGGATCCTCGTATTTCAACATTATGCGCTGTGTTCTTCCGCAATCACCGACTCCAGCGCCGACTCCAGGGCTGCGGCTTCCTCGGCAGCTTTTTTCGAGGCAGCGCTTTGACGCTGCTCATGGGTGATATCAAACAGACAGGCAGCCTGGTGATTGGGCTCCACCGAGCGCAGCGGTGGGATCGTGGTCCAGCAGACTTCCTGAACAAAGTCACAGCGTGGAGCAAACGGGCAGCGCTCGGCTTTTTCCAACATATCCGGTGGAAGCCCTCGGATCGGGGTAAGCCGTTCACCTTTGCCCTCATCTAGCCGTGGGATCGAGTCGAGCAGGCCCATGGTGTAGGGCATGCGCGGGTTATCGTAGAGCTGCTGGGTGCTGGTTTGTTCAACCGCCCGCCCGGCGTACATCACCATCACGCGGTCGGTCATGCCGGCCACCACGCCGAGGTCGTGGGTGATAAAAATAATTGCGGTGCCCGTCTCATCTTTCAAGCGATTGAGCAGCTCGAGTATCTGGGCCTGAATGGTTACGTCCAGCGCCGTGGTTGGCTCGTCGGCGATCAGCAGCTCGGGGTTGCAGGACAGTCCCATCGCGATCATCACGCGCTGGCGCATACCGCCCGAGAACTGGTGCGGATAGTCGTCGAGGCGCTTGTCGGGAGCCGGGATGCCCACCATTGCGAGCAGCTCAGCGGCGCGATCACGGGCCTGCTTGGCGTTCATATTCATATGCAGCTGGAGCGACTCGGTCATCTGGCGGCCAATCCGCAGCACCGGATTCAGCGACGTCATCGGATCCTGAAAGATCATGGAGATCCGATTGCCGCGAATCTTGCGCATTTCAGCTTCGCTGTAGTCAACGAGATCCTCGCCATCAAAGAGGATCTGGCCACCGGCAATTTTGCCTGGCGGCGCTGGGATAAGCCGCATAATTGCCAGCGACGTGACGCTCTTGCCTGAGCCGGATTCGCCTACAATACCGAGTGTTTCACCGCGATTGACGGTAAATGAAACATTGTTTACCGCATTGATGATGCCATCCTGGGTTTTAAACTGAACTTGCAGATTGCGGACATCAAGCAACGGCGTGTTTTCTTTTGCCATGTGGCTGTCCTCGTTCCTAATTGCGCGGGTCGAGCGCATCGCGTAAACCGTCGCCCAGGGCGACAAATGCAATGGTGATGGAGGCGATCGCGATCGCCGAAGAGATCAAAATCCACGGCTGCGAGTCAATCCCCGATTTACCCTCGAAAATCATCTGGCCCCAGCTGGTTGGAAATGGGTTGGTGGGGCTGGTGTTCGGCTGAATGCCGATACCCAGAAAGCTCAGGACGGCCTCGGTGACAATTGCGCCTGGCACAATAAACGCTGCCGCCACGATGATTGGCGCCAGCGTGTTGGGCAAAATATGGCGGGTCAGGATTTTATTATTTTTCACCCCAACGGCATGAGCGGCCTCAACAAACTCTTTTTCCTTGAGCGAGAGCACCTGGCCGCGCACCAGACGGGCGACGCCGGCCCAGCTCACCACCGAAAACGATACGAAGATCAGCAACAGACCGTTGAAGGTGCGCCCAAATGTCGTTTTGCCAAAGGCGGTTTGTACAATGATGAAAAACAAAATATCTGGCAGCGCGAACACCACATCGGTGAAGCGCATCATCCAGCTATCCAGCGCTCCACCAGCATAGCCGCTGACGAGACCCATGGTCACGCCAATCAGCAAGGTGAAAATCATCGGAATAAACCCGACGACCAGGGATACGCGGGTGCCGTAGATTAAGCGGCTGAGCACATCGCCGCCGCCAGAGTCGGTGCCGAGCGGGTACGTCCACAGGCCGGTTTTTTTCTCGTTGTTCGACTCAACCCAGGCTGCCTGGCGATAGGCGCCGCGCTCGCGCAGCTCGGCCCCAATGGGGCGTGCTGGGGAGTGCGGCGCCAGCACCGGCGCAGCGATGGCGACTAGGGATAGAAAGAAGATATAGAAAAGTCCGATCATGGCCAGCTTATTGCGGCGCAAGCGCCCCCATGCATCGCTCCACAGCGAACGGACCGGGCGTTGAAACTCCTCGACACCTGGCTGTCCCGGACGACTCATTTCTGATGATGTGGTCGCCATAACATCTCCTAACTTTTGCTACGGATTCGCGGGTCCAAAAATCCGTAGACAACGTCTACAGTGAGGTTGCCGAGCGCAACCAGCAGTGCGAAGAACAGCGTTGCTCCCATGATCATCGAGTAGTCGCGGGAGCCAATCGAGCCAACAAATTCATCGCCAATGCCTGGGACACGGAAGATATTCTCGATAATGAATGAGCCGGTTACCAGGCCTGCCACGGCTGGGCCTAAGATCGTCACCACTGGAATCATGCTGTTGCGCAGCATGTGGCGGGTGATCACGACTCGATCGCCCATGCCTTTGGCCCGTGCGGTGCGGATATAGTCCTGGCGTTTGACCTCCAGCATGCTGGAGCGGGTCAGGCGGGTGATATAGGCCATCGTGTTCAGGCCCAGAATACAGGCTGGGGCGATATAGGCGGTGCTATAGCCGTCCCAAGCGTCAATTGGTTTAATCGGCTTGACCCCGAACACCCGACTCAGAAACAGTGTTAGCAGCAAGCCGGTGACAAAGGTGGGAACTGATGTGCCAATTGTGGCCACAATAAGACTAATATAATCAAAAATAGTATTTTGCTTCAGTGCGCCCAAAATGCCTAAAGGTAGACCGACCAGCACGGCTAATGCCGCCGCCAGCAAGCCAAGCCGCAACGAGATCGGGAATTTGCGTTTAATTACATCCTGAACGTTTTCAGTGCCTTTAGAGGAGTAGGTTGGCCCAAGATCTCCCTGGACAGCGTTGATAATGTAGTTGCCAAACTGGCTATCAAGAAATGCTCGCGTTAGGGTGAGCGGATTGGCAACACCCTGATCGCTGGCCCGACTGACTGCAGTCGTATTGATCCAGGTTGGCTTATCGAGACCGAAGCGCGCATTGAGCGTTTTGACCGTCGCCGGATTGACCTCTTTTTCCTGATCGAATGGGCCGCCTTTGGCCTGTTTCATGAGAAAAAAGGTAATAAAAGCGACGACAAATAAGACAGGAATAACAGCCAGAATCCGGCGAATTAAAAAGCCAATCATTCTGAACCCCTTGCTATGGATAACGATTGCGGCCTGGCAGTGGTAATAGTCTGGATAGAGCTGAACGCTTGCGGAAGGACCAGCCCATCGCGCAAGCGATGGGCTGGTCCTGGTGCTCAACCTTACTCAGTAATTGAGATGCTGGTTGATGACCACTGGCCGGGGAACTGGTCGTCGGCGGGGGTCATGGCGTAGCCGGTGACCCGTGGGTTGATGACGTACTTGTTCACGCGGTTGTACATTGGAGCGATCGGCAGATCACCAATGATGATCTTCTGGGCTTCCTGGTAGGCTGCGATACGAGCTGCCTGATCGGTGCTGGTATCGCCGACCTTCATCAGTTCGTCAGCGGCTGGGTTGCCGTAGCCCTGGCGCTGGGCGAAGGTTGCGTTGCTATTCCAGAAAACGCTGACCCAGTTCTGGGGATCGGGATAGTCGCCGATCCAGCCGCCGAGTGACAGCTGGGGATAGGTGGCGTTGTCTTTCTTGGCAGCGCTGACATCTTTCGATGGCAAGCCCTGCAGAGTGACTTCGACGCCCAGGACGTCGCGGAAGGTGTTTGCCACAAACTCGTGGCGAGCCTGGTTGGCCGGGTCATTGGTGGCATACATCATGGTAATTTCGGGCAGTGCGTCAGCCGAGCCGTAGCTTGATTCGGCCAGGGCGGCTTTGGCCGCTGCTTCGTCAAATGCAAAGCGGGTTTCATCGGCATCATAGCCTGGAATACCCTTCGGAATCCAGGTCAGGGTTTGCAGACAGTCAGCATTGCGGATAACTTCGCAGTAGGTCTCGCGGTCCAGGGCATAGGCGAAGGCTTCGCGGACTTTGAGATCATCGAACGGTGCCAGTTTGGTGTTGAACTGCAGGCCGGTGGTGTTAGCACCCTCGTAAGCAACGTACAGTGATGCAAGCTCAGCATCTTCCTGCACGGCTGGGATCTGGCTCGGGTCTGGCGAGAAGATGTCGAGCTGGCCGCTCTTGTAGGCTTCCAGGGCGACCGAGCTATCGTCGATGTAGATGAAGCTCAGGCCATCAAGCTTGGCCGGATTCCAGTAGTTGTCGTTGCGCACGAAATCGATCTGCTGATCTTCGACGATGCTGCTGAACTGGAAAGGACCATTGCCGATCTGGGCTTCGGGATCCTGCCACCAGGTCTCGCCACCTTTTTCAATCATTTCCTGCTTGGCGGGGTACATAACCCACAAGCTGGCAACGGTGTGGAAATAGGGGGCGGGCTGGGCCATCTGCATCACAACCGTGTTTGCGTCGGGGGCGCTGACACCCAGGCCAGCTTTAGCGGCATCATAGGCGGCGGTGTCGGTGACAACCGAGCTGGCGAAATCGGCACAGCCGGCCAGGTCGAACAAGATCGACTGGTATTCGCCGGCGGTGGCCGAGTCACAGTTGCGCTGGGCTGCATAGACGAAGTTCTCGGCGGTCAGCGGCGAGCCGTCGCTGTACTTCAGGTCTGGGCGCAGGGTGAAGGTGATGACGGTTGCGTCAGCGTTGTATTCCCAGCTCTCAGCTGCCGCAGGAACGGTTTCCAGGTTCTCGTCGAGGCGGGTCAGACCCTCGTAGTTCTGCGACAGCAGCACGATTTCGCCGCTGTACGAGCTCTTCTGTGGGTCAAACACGTCTGGGTAGGCGACCTGGTGAATGCGGAGAACATTGCCGGCTGAAGTAGGAGCTGCAGTCGGGGGATCCGCAGGAGCATCTGTAGGTGCAGCAGCAGGTACATCGGTTGGTGCTGTCGTGGGGGCATCAGCAACCGGTGGGGCGGTGGCCTCACCGCCGGTGGCGGCAGTTGGCGCGGTTGTGGCGGCAGGTGCGGTCGTTGGTGTAGCCGCACCACAGGCGGCCAGAACCGGCAGAATCAGGACGAGCAGCGCAAAAAGCGCGATCATTCGTTTACGCATTGAATAGGTCTCCTAAGACACTAAGTTCCAATTTGAGTAGACGGTCAGTCCAACAAAACAGTTTTGACGTTGACAACCACCCCCTTTCAAAGAGTTTAGCTTTCCGCTAGCCTGGAATCGAACCCCAGGCCGAGCGTGATGTGTTCATTACATAGTACAGCAGATAAAAGCCGGAATATGATCCGCCCCCAGGCCCGCCGCCACGGCGTATCTGCCAGCGATGAGCCGCAGCATCATCAACGTAGTTCTGGCGTTGCGGCAGCGCTACTTGCGGCGCAGTGACATTAAGTTCGCGTCGTAGCCCATCGCGGAATAGTGCATCAAGCTCATCCGCTTCGGCGGTATCGGAATGAGGTGGGTTGGCTACGTGTTTCATAATTCAGGTGCCTCAGTAATAGAGGGTAGCAGTTGTGCTAAAGGATGATACCGGCGGTAATTGATCAAGATGATACTTCAGAATCTGTTCCAGCTGGCGCTGATACTGTTTGTGTTCCCACAACCGCAGCATCATCTGGCGAGTCAGCGCAAAAACCAGCGCGAAATGGGCATTGGTAACCACATCATCCGGCACGAAAACCCCCTGTCCAGTATGGGTAAAGCTGTTGGCAACACTGCGTAACATCGCACTTCGCCAGGCTTCATCATAGGTCAGGCCTGCTTGCCACATAATCGCCGCCAGCTCAGCCGGCGGCTGCCAGAATTCCTCAAGATCATCGCCGAGCAGCGTTCGCAGGCGCGTGCCGACTGCTTCATCAGAGCGTAAGGTGTGCTGCAGTAGCAGACGTTGAAAGCCAATCGGTGCCATCCGCTGATGGGTGCTGACCGTCTGAATACTGGCTTGTAGCCACTGGGGTTGAACATAGACACAATTGATTTGCGCCAGAAGCGTACTTTGTTCTGCATCGATTGGTTGTGCAGCATCAAGTGTGCCAGTGATAATAACATTGTCTGGCACGCTCGGCCAATAATCGGCGGGATACCCGCGAATAGCCAGGCGCTGAATATTATCCGAACCATGAACCAGCATCGAAAAATAGGTCATGACATCGGCCGGGCGTAGGTTGTCGAGACATAAAAAGAACACCCGATGAGCATTCGCCGACGTTGCTGCCGTTTCTAAAATTTCGACGAATTTCAGCCAGCCAAATCGATCCTGGAGATGGACAAATGATGTGCCTTCACTGGCAATGCCCAGATTTACATAAATATACTGCTCGTCAAAAGGTGATACCAGCGCCTGCGCAAGTAAGCGCGCCAGCTCGGTTTTGCCCTGGCCACTGGGGCCAAACAACAAAACAAACGGGCTTGACCGTAACGCAACGACATAATCAATGACCAGGAGTGGCGGAATAGTATAGCCAGCCGCAGCACAAAATTCCAACACATGGTTGATCAGATCGTGCTCACTGACGGCTGGGCCTGGCTGGGTCATGCCGCGGTTGAGCTGTGGAGGCGCAACCGCGCTATCCGCGTTTAACATCATTGAACGTTTGTACCACCAAAGCTAATCACCGATGAGTCGCCCACATTCAGGCGCTGGAACTCGCCCTCAACCCGTGCGCCATCGCCAATCAACGATCCTTCCAGGGTCGAGGATTGGATCCGGGCGCTTTGATTGATGATTGAGTTACGGACAATCGAGTCAACAATCACGCTGTTATCGGCAACCGAAACATAGGGCCCGACAATTGAATTACTGATCTCGACGTTCTCCCCAATAAACACCGGTGGCACAATAATCGCGCCATTGCGCTGCACTACATCGCTGTTATTCTGCTCTAGCAGGTAGCGGTTGGTGCGCAGCAGCGCTGGAGCTGTCCCACAATCTTCCCAGACGGTGGCGGTCTCGGCGACGAAACGGGCACCATCATCAATCATCAGCTGCAGCGCATCGGCCAGATAAAACTCGCCTTTGGTCTGAATGTTGCGCTCAATCAAGGTATCCACCGCAGCGAACAGTTTCTCGACATCGCGCACATAGTAGGCCCCAATGACCGCCAGATTTGAGATCGGCGTGTTCGGTTTCTCAACCAGACGCGTAATAATGCCATCTTCCAGCAAGACCACGCCAAAGCGCGAAGGGTCGTCGACCTGGCTTACATAGATCACACCATCAGCATCGGTTTGGTTCAATACCTCGAGATTGGCCTCGAAAATCGTATCGACGAACAGAATTAGGGTTGGCCCGCTGACCATACCACGGGCCAGGGCGATCGCGTGGGCCTGGCCCTTTAGCTCGGTCTGCTCAACAAAGTGGGTCTTGAAATCGTAATTTTTGCGCACATACTCTTCGATCTGCGTGCCCAGGTAGCCGGTGATAAACACGACATCTTCGATCGGCAAGACCTGGAGCTTATCTAGCAGATGCCCTAGAACGGCTTTGCCAGCAACGGGAACCAGCGGTTTAGGTCGGGTGTGGGTATGAGGGCGCAGCCGTGTGCCTAGACCGGCGGTTGGAATAATAACATTCATAGCAGTACTGCGTGAGATCGCTGTTTTGGGCAAACAGTGCTCAAACACATTCTCCTTTTCAATGAGCTAAATAATTAGGATGATGGATTTGCGTGGTTTATGCATAGGTCCTCGTCACATTACGCCTTTGTAGCGTGTGAGGTTATGGTTAATAGAGTTGAGGACTGCGCTGAGTATAGCAGTCTCTGTAGCGATTGGCAAATGTTTGATCGGCCCTGCGCCTTGCGGTACAATGAGTTAAAAAGGTTGATTTTATACCCCCGCAACCCTATCTTGAATCTGTGGAGGATCTCTAGCGTGCCAACCTATGTCTATGCGTGTCAGGCGTGTGGCGCACAGTTTGAACAATTTCAGCGTTTTTCTGACGAGCCACTGACGGTCTGTCTGCGTTGTCAGGGAACAGTGCGCCGCGTCTTTCAGCCGGTTGGAATTGTGTTTAAAGGTGGTGGCTGGTATGTCACCGATAGCCGCTCAAACAATAGCGCCAGCGCTACGCCGTCCAGTAGCAGCAACAATGGTGATACCAAAGCTGCCAGCACTGATGGCGAGGCATCAACAAAAGCAGCCCCACCTGCCGCCAGCGATACACCGGCGAAAGCAGAACCATCAGCATCAACCGCCAGTGATTCTAAGGCGGTTTGATCACGGACAGCGGAGTCCACAGTGACTTGAGCCTGGCTCAAGCCACTGTGGACTCCGTTTTTGTTGGCGTATAAGGAGGCGTAGTGTGAGCTTTTGGACAACTCTCCGCGAAGATATGCAGACAATTCTGCGGAATGACCCGGCGGCGCGTTCGCGGGCTGAGGTGTTGTTGTATCCGGGCTTCCACGCTGTCGTTATTCACCGCCTGTCTCACGCGCTGTGGGTGCGCGATATGCCTTTTCTCCCGCGCTTGATCTCACAGTTCACCCGCTGGATCACCGGCATCGAAATTCATCCGGGCGCTACCCTCGGTCGACGGTTGTTTATTGACCACGGCATGGGCGTGGTGATCGGCGAGACGGCGATTATTGGCGATGATGTGGTGATGTATCAGGGCGTGACCTTAGGCGGCACCGGGAAAGAACGGGGCAAGCGCCACCCGACGATTGGCAACCATGTTGTCGTTGGCGTTGGCGCCAAAGTGCTGGGGGCGATCACCATCGGTGACGGCGCGCGCATCGGCGGCGGGGCGGTGGTACTGAAAAATGTGCCGCCCCACTCAACCGCCATCGGGGTGCCGGCCCGGGTGGTGGCGACCCGCGACCCGACGACTGGTACAATGCAGCGCGTTGAGAATCTGCCCGACCCCGAGGGCGCCATGCTGCGAGCCTTGCACGGAACGGTGCAGCAGTTGGAGCAGCGGATTCTGGAGCTGGAAAGCGGCCTCGGCTCCCACGCCTATCATATCGCTGCGCTGAGCGCCGCCCAGAACGTTGACGACCCCTTCGAGTGCCTCGATGATCCGCAGGAGCAGGAGTGGTCGCCGGGCTGGGGTATCTAGCGGGCCTGATCAGCGGCCTGCTCGGATCATTAGAGATAGTAGATTAGCGATCATGTTAGGAGATTTTATGGCCTTGATGATTTATAACACCTTGACCCGCCAGACCGCGCCATTTGAGCCGCTCAAGCCTGGTGAGGTCTCGATCTATGTGTGTGGGCCGACGGTGTACGCCGACTCGCACATTGGCCACGCGATGTCGGCGCTGGTCTTTGATGTGGTGCGCCGCTATTTCGAGTGGTCGGGCTATCGCGTGCGTCACGTGATGAACTTCACCGATGTGGACGACAAAATTATTCGGCGCGCTAACGAGCAGGGCCGCGATCCGATGGAGCTGGCCGACTCATATGCCACGACGTTTCTGGAGCAGCTGGCCGCGCTGAATATTCTGCCGGCCACCGCCTATCCGCGGGTCTCCACAACAATGCCGCAGATTGTTGCTTTTATTGAGGGGCTGATCGTCAAAGAGGCCGCCTATCCGGCCCCGAACGGCGATGTGTACTTTAGCGTGCGCGGCGATGCTGACTATGGCAAGCTTTCGCGGCGCGATATCGACGATATGCGCTCGGGCTCGCGAATTGCGCCCGGCGAAGATAAAGACGATCCGCTGGACTTTGCGCTCTGGAAGGCCGCCAAGCCCGGCGAGCCAGCCTGGGATAGCCCCTGGGGCAAGGGCAGGCCGGGCTGGCATATCGAGTGCTCGGCGATGAGCCTGCATGAGCTCGATGCGCAGATCGATATCCACGGCGGCGGCAACGACCTGATCTTCCCGCACCACGAGAATGAGATCGCCCAGACCGAGTCGCTGACCGGGCAATCCTTCGCCCAGGTGTGGATGCACAACGGCATGCTCCAGCTGGCCGGCGAGAAGATGAGCAAATCGCTGGGCAATCTGGTCACCATCGAGGAGTTTTTGCAGCACCACTCCGCCGATGTGCTGCGGATGCTGGTGCTGACGTCGTCGTACCGGGCGCCGCTGACCTACACCGCCGATGTGGTCGCCGATACCGAGCGCAAAATCGAGCGGCTGATGTCGGCCCTCCGTCCGGCGACCGGCGGCCTGGCCGAGGGCGCCGCCGCCGATAGCCTGAGCGTCGTTGTGGCCAAAACTCGTGCGGCCTTCCGCGTGGCGATGGATGATGATTTCAACTCCGCTGCGGCGCTGGCGACGCTCTTTGAGCTGGTGCGGGCGATCAATACCTCCCGCGACGCCGGTCTCAGCGGCGCCACCTTCGAGGCCGGACAGGCGACCTTGCGCGAGCTGGCTGCGGTGCTGGGGCTGCGGCTTGAGGGCGCCCCAGTATCCCAGACCGCTGCAGCGCCATTTATTGAGCTGCTGATTGAGCTGCGCGCCGACCTGCGCCTGGCCAAGCAGTGGGCCCTGGCCGACAGTGTGCGCAACAAGCTGGCCGCGCTGGGTGTGACCCTGGAAGATGGCCCCAACGGCACAACCTATGAAGTCAAAAAGCTAACGAATCAGGCGGAATAGACCGCTTTTAGGAGTTGTATGAACTGGTTGGAATTAAGCGCGGTGGTCGATGCAGAGGCGGTCGAGTCGGTGTCGGCGCTGTTTGCCCAGTATGGCTACAACGGCGGCGTGGCGGTGGAGGAGGCGATTATCTCGTCGCCCGATGGCCCCGAATATACCATCGATACCTCGCGTCCGGCGACGGTGCGCACCTATATCCTGGCTGACGAGCATGCCGCCGAGGTGCAGCAGAAGGTCGAGCACAGCCTGTGGGTGCTAGGGATGATGCGGCCGGTGGGCGAGCTTAACGTTCGCCCGATCGTCGAAGAGGACTGGGCCAATGCCTGGAAAGAACACTACCAGACCCGGCGGATTGGGACGCGCTTTGTGATTGTGCCGTCGTGGCTTGAGTACGCCGAGGAGCCCAACGATATTGTCCTGCGCCTCGATCCAGGGATGGCCTTTGGCACCGGCCTGCATCCTACCACGCAGCTCTGTCTGGAGATGCTGGAGGATGTGGCGATTGCCAAGAAAACGGTGCTGGATCTGGGCTGTGGCTCGGGGATTCTGGCGGTTGGCGCGGCCAGGCTGGGCGCCGCCCGCGTGCTGGCGCTGGACACCGACCCGATCGCCGTTGAGGCCACCGCCGAGAACGCCCAGCGCAACGCTGTGCTCGATCGGATCACCAGCGCCGAGGGCAGTCTGGGATCGGCGCCGCTGGAACACTGGCTTGGCTGGGAGGGCGCCCAGCTGGGCAATCCGCAGAGCTATCAGTCCAAAGGCGAGTTTGATGTGATTCTGGCCAATATCCTGGCCAATGTCCACGTGGTGCTGGGCGCGGACTATGTCGCCGCCCTGAAGCCTGGGGGCCTGCTGCTGACCTCGGGCATCATCAACGACCGCGAGGCCGATGTGGTGGCCGCGTTCGAGGCGGCCGGTCTGGCTCAGGTTGCGCGCAAAACCCAGGGTGACTGGGTGGCGCTGCTGCATCAAAAATAATGAAGAACACGTATCGTTTTTTTGTTCCGCCGGCCAGCATCAGCGGCGCGAGCGTCCAGATTGAGGACCGCGAGATCCTCCATCAGTGGATCAGCGTGCTGCGTCTGCGGCCCGGTCAGCAGATTGCCCTGCTTGATGGCAGCGGGCGGGGCTATAGCGTGGAGTTGGCCACGCTGGATAAGCGGGCGGCCACCGGGCGCGTGCTGAGTGAGTATGCGGCCCAGGGCGAGCCAGGCTTTGCGGTGGTGCTGTATGTGGCGCTGACCCGTGGCGAGCGCTTTGAGTGGGTGCTGCAAAAAGGCACCGAGCTGGGCGCGACCAGATTCGTGCCGATCATCGCCGAGCGCTCGCAGGCTGAGGCCAGCGCCAACAAACGCGACCGCTGGCTGCGCATCATTCGCGAGGCCGCCGAGCAGTCTGGCCGGGGCGTTTTGCCGGAGCTTGAGCAGCCGCTGCCGTTTTCCATGGCGCTAGGCCGGCATCCGCAGGGAATCTTTCTCTCCGAAGGTCCGACAGCGGTGGCATTTAAGCGCGCCCTGGCGGCCCAGCCAGCCGATCCGATCGCCCTCTGGAGCGGGCCAGAGGGTGGCTGGAGCGCGAGTGAGACCCAGGCGGCGGGGCAGGCCGGGCTGATTGTTGCCAGCCTGGGAACCAGGATTCTCCGCGCCGAAACAGCGCCAATTGCTGCGCTAGCCGCGCTAATGTTTGCCCGCGACGAGTGGATTTTGCCCGACTTGTGATAGGATATATGGACAAACTTGTGACCGCAAGCGGTCGGCAGTCAGCTGAAATAGCCTACATCTCCAAGCTAAAAATCACGCAATGAGGTCGAAATGAACACATATCAACCAGAGCCGATGGATGCGCAACCAGGCCGGCGCTCGTTCAGTCTATGGACCGTATTGGGCGGCATTATGGCGACCATGATTGTGGTGGGCCTGGCGCTCGGCGGCGGCTTCCTGTGGGGCCAATCGTATGCCCGGGCCAACCCGACTGGAGTTGCGCTCAGTGCGGCCAACAATAATCCGGTCGCCGGCAGCCCGCTGAGCGACACGGACAAAGCCGACCTCGAACAGCAGTTCAAGGTCTTCTGGGAGGTCTGGGATCTGGTCGGCAAAGAGTTTTATCACACCGAGCCGATCAATCAGCAGAAAATGGTCTATGGCGCTGTTCGTGGTATGTTGCAGTCGCTCGGCGATGATTTTACCGGCTTTCAGGAGCCGGAGGCCGCTGATCGCAGCCGCGAAGATATGAAGGGCCAGTTTGAAGGCATTGGGGCCTATGTTGAGTTCAAAGAAGGCCAGGTCCTGATTGTTTCGCCAATCGAAGGCTCACCGGCCGAAAAGGCTGGCATTCAGGCGGGCGACGTGATCGTGGCGGCAGATGACAAGCTGATGAGCGAAGTTACCGCTAAGCTGGACCGCGATCAGGCGCTTCAGGAGGCGATCAAGCTGATTCGCGGGCCGAAGGGCACCACCGTCAAACTGACGATCTTCCGCCCAAGCAGCCAGGAAACGCTTGAGATCCCGATTGTTCGCGACGCTATTCCGCTGATCAGCGTGCGGGCGGCGATGATTGGTGATGTGGCCTATATTCAGCTCAGCGAGTTCAAATCGACCTCCTACGATGAGCTTGATGCGGCGATCGCCAAGCTCAAGCCACAGAATCCCACCGCCGTGGTCTTTGATCTGCGCAATAATCCCGGTGGTCTGGTCACGCAGGCGCAAAATGTGCTTGGGCGCTTTATCGAGGATGGCCCGACCCACTACCAGGAAAATAGCGACGGCACGCAGAAAGAATATCGGGTCTTGCAACAGGGCAGCGCCGAGTCATTCTTCGATCTGCCGATGATTGTGCTGGTCAATGGCGGCTCGGCCAGCGCCTCGGAGATTGTCTCGGGCGCCATCCAGGACAGCCAGCGCGCCAAGCTGCTGGGCGAGAAAACCTTTGGCAAAGGCTCGGTGCAAAGCGTGCATCAGCTGTCCGACAACTCTGAAGCCCGGATCACGATCGCCCACTGGCTGACACCGGCGAAGCGGGCGATTCACCAGGTGGGCATCACGCCTGAATATGTTGTGCCATTCTCCAATGATGCGGCTGAGTACCCGGTGGAGTGTATCTTGACCCAGCAGCCCGCCGAGGGCGCCACAACCTGCGCCGACTCGCAGCTGTTCTGGGCGCTGAAGGTGCTGAAGGAGGGCGCCACCCCGCCGCCACCGCCCGTCGCCACCCCGACGCCGGCACCGAAATAGCAGCAACCATGCGCCCAACGACTTGGGCATGACGCAGCCGACCTCCGGCGCTCGAATGTGGTCACCAGACTCGTTCGAGCGCCGGAGGTTTTGCCATTCCTCCCCAAGCCGCTGGGCGCCCGCTGGCGGCCGGAATGGCGTGGCGGGAATCGACCAGACCGGCGCTGCGGCCGCGTTGAGAGCCTGATTTCAGCTCAGTAGACAAATTTGTTTTCTCATCGTACAATGCTGCGAAATGCGACACCGCGACGACGCAAGCCGTGCTGTGTCGCTGTTTTTTAGCTAGGAGGAACGTCATTTATATGAACGTTACTGAACTTCCGACATTGTTTGCTCCCCTTCCCAACCGGATCAGCCGTCTGTATGAGCTGGCGTATAACCTGTGGTGGAGCTGGCACCCCGAAGCGCAGGCGCTGTATCAGGCGATTGACCCGACCTTATGGGAACGCACGGGCCACAACCCGGTCCGCTTTCTGCGCGAGGTGACGCTGGCTGGCCTCGAGGCCAAATCCACCGACCCGCTGTTTCTGGCCCAGTACGACCGGGTCTTGATTGAGTTTGATCTCTACCTGAGCGATGACCAGACCTGGTTCGACCGTGCCCACCCCGAGCGTAAAAACCAGCCGATCGCCTACTTCTCGGCCGAATTTGGCATCCACGAGTCGCTGCCGATCTATTCGGGCGGTCTGGGGATCTTGTCAGGCGACCACTGCAAAGAGGCCAGCGATCTGGGCCTGCCATTTGTTGGGGTTGGCTTTCTCTATCCACAGGGCTATTTTCGGCAGTTTATCAACTCCGAGGGCACCCAGGAAGCCCTATACGAGCGCTTGAACTTTGCCGAGCTGCCGGCGGTGCCGGCCCGCACCATCAACGGCGACGAAGTGCTGGTGAGCGTCGATCTGCCTGGCCGCACGGTCCACGTCAAAGTGTGGCGCTTTCAGGTTGGCCGGATTCCGCTGCTGCTGATGGATACCGATGTTGCCCAAAACGCCCCCGAGGACCGCGAGCTGTCGGCCCGCCTGTATGGCGGCGATCAGTCGCTGCGGGTGGCCCAGGAGATTATTCTCGGCATCGGCGGCGTGCGGGTGCTGCGCGCTATGGGTATCAGCCCGGCGGTCTGGCATATGAACGAGGGCCACTCGGCCTTTCTGGGCCTGGAGCTGCTCCGCGAGCGGGTTGGCCGGGGCGAGAGCCTTGAGCACGCGGCGGCTGAGATCAGCAAGCACGCGGTGTTCACCACCCACACCCCGGTCCCGGCCGGCAACGATGCCTTTCCGCTGGACCTGATGGATCGCTTCTTCAGCGGCTTCTGGCCACAGCTGGGCATCGACCGCGACACGTTTATGAATATCGCCCTGCAGCAGCAAAGCTGGGGGGCAACCTTCAGCATGACCGTGCTGGCGCTGCGCCTGTCGGCCTACCACAACGGCGTGAGCGAGCTTCACGGCGCGGTGGCCCGCCAGATGTGGCAGTTCCTCTGGCCCGATCGGGCGGTTGATGAGGTGCCGATTGGCCACGTCACCAACGGCGTGCACACCGGCACCTGGCTGGCTCCGACCATGGCCGCCATGTTTGACGCCGTGCTAGGGCCGGGCTGGCGCGAGCGGCTGGATGAGCCGGAGACCTGGACCCGGATTTCGGCCATGCCCGATGAGGTGCTGTGGTCGGTCCACACTGGTCTGAAGCACGAGCTGGCCAAGTTTGTGCGCGAGCGGGCCTGGCAGCGCCAGCGGCGCCTGGGCTACCACCGTGACGACGCGATCAGCGGCGACATTAACCCGAACGCGCTGCTGATTGGCTTTGCCCGGCGGTTTGCCACCTACAAGCGCGCAACCCTGATCTTCCGCGATCTGCCCCGGCTGAAGCGACTGCTCAACAACCCGGAGCGGCCCATGCAGATTATCTTTGCCGGCAAATCACACCCGGCCGACGAGCCAGGCAAATCGTTTATCCGCGATGTCTACAATATGGCCCGCGACCCCGAGCTACAGGGCAAGATTTTCTTCGTCGAGGAGTACGATATCAATGTTGGCCGCCAGCTGGTTCAGAGCGTCGATGTCTGGCTCAACAATCCCCGCCGCCCGCTGGAAGCCTCGGGCACCAGTGGCGAAAAGGCCAGCCTCAACGGTGTTCCCAACCTGAGCGTGCTGGACGGCTGGTGGCGTGAGGCCTACAACGGCAAAAATGGTTGGGCGATTGGCCGTGAAGAGGCCTATGAGGATCTGGAGCAGCAGGATGTTGACGATGCTGAATCGTTGTACTCGTTGCTGGAGACCGATGTGATCCCGCGCTTCTACAACCGCGGCGCCGATGCCCTGCCCCACGAGTGGATCAGCGTCATGAAAGAGGCGATTCGCACGGTTGCGCCAGAGTTCAGCTTCCGTCGGATGCTGAAGGAATATGTCGAAAAATATTATGTTCCGGCAATGGGCGACTAGCGTTCGATTTCCTTAACGCCGACGGCCCCAGCAATCTGCTGGGGCCGTCGGTGGTTTAGGGGCTTGACGCCGGACTACTCGTACTGAACCTGGCCCTTGCTTTGGGCCAGCTTGGCGGCATCCAGGCCATTGCCTGAGTCGAGATAGAAGAAGCCGGTGGCAACCCGACCGCTCTTGTTGCCGCGCACGCTGACGTAGTGCTTGCCAGTTGGGAACTGTTCGTCAACATAGATAAAGAGATCGAACAGACCCGAGGCGTCGGTTTTGCCATCACCAAGATACAGCACCTTGCCGTTGGGATAGGTCAGCCAGAACGATACATCTTCGCTGCCACCAAAGCCGGTGCCAACCAGCAGGAATACGCTGCGCTGCAGATCGCGCTCGAACAGCACGTCCAGGGTTGCATCGCCGGTTGGGGCATCATCGAGGCCGGCCATCAGCTCGAAGGGGGTGATGGCGGTGTAGCCGCTCTTCAGGCCTTTGGCAGTAATTGAGTGTTTGCCAACTGGCAGCAGGCTGGGAACAAAGAAATCAACCAGATCAAAATCGCTGCCTGCGGCGGCGGCCTGGCCAAGGTCGACCACGGTGCCGTCCGGCTGGGTCAGCCAAAGGGCCACATCTTCACCATCCATAAAGCCACGGGCTTCGAGGGAGATGGACGTATTTTGCTTGGCTGCCGCTGGCACCGCCTTAAGGGTGGCGGGGCCTGAGGCAGCTTCGCCACCTGGCATCAGCACAAACGGAATAATCACCTGGTTGCCTGTGAAAACACTTTCAACCGTGATGCGATGGCAGCCGACCGGGAACTTCTCGGTGAGCTCGTAGCCCAGTGAGCCTTCGCCCTCGACCAGGAATTTGGTCTCGTTGTCCTCGACGAAGTCGAACAGACCATCCAGGAAGTAGGCCGAGATCACATCAAACACGCGACCATCGGGGAAGGTCAGCCAGATCGAGACGACATCGGGGTTGGCAAACCCAGCGATCGAGAGGTCGATCACTTCGCCCTGGCGGGCTGAGTCCACCATCATGCCGTTGAAATCCGAGCCTGGGAGCATACATGCCGCAGTGCCGCTGCCTGTTACGCTGCCGCTTTCGCCAGCTGCATAAGTTGACCGGCTACCTGGGAAGACCAGCAGCGCTGTTACCATCGCGAGCGCCAAAAGTGTACGGACGAGTTTATACATACATTCTCCTTAGATAATCAACATCACTTAACATCCCATGAAATTGCTGTACTGCATCCCTCCTCAGCCCTGATGTTTGACGATCGAGCTGCTCTCGAAATTATTATCGAGATAGGTAAACGTATGAACGCTGATAGGGTGCGATGCTAGCAGAAGTTGGTGTTGCGATGGTAGCTAATACGGCCCTGCTCTCAAAGGTACCGCACCAGTGTCACCGATATTAGCAAAAAAATCAAGGCCAATTTTCACGATGATTAATAATTCGCTTGAGTAATCGGCCCGCCACTGTGCTCTGGGGCGGAATTTGGCGCTGGAATATGGTTGAGCTGCTGCGTCAGCCACATGCTGATCGCCTGGAGGCTGTCCATTGAGACCTCGTGCCCCATTGGATATTCCTCGTAGGTGAGCCGGACCGGCAGCGTCTGGAGGAAATCGCGAATCGCCCGGCCATACTGGATCGGGATCACCTGGTCGCGCTGGCCATGGA